>JAXDGQ010000308.1:0-5375 GCA_034664965.1 Solirubrobacteraceae bacterium
CCACCTGCTGTGGGGCCGCCCGCCGAAGCGACGCCCCCGGTCAGCGCGCCTGACGGCGGGCAGGCGGGGATCGGCACACGTGACCCGGGTAGTCGAGGTGGCCCACGCGCGGATCTGCCGGGCGCACTTCTCACCGGCGCGATCCCGAGTGCGCGAAGGTCCTCATCCGGGAAGGGCTCTTCTAAGAACAGCGGAGCGGGACCGGCGCAGCGCGGCGCCAACGGTCGCCCGCCCGGGCGTGGACACAGGGCCTCCGCCCCCGGACGCACCAGGTCTGCCACGTCGCGCGGAGCCACACGGTCGGGCGGCGGGCAGCGCCCGCGCAGAACGACCGGTTTGGCGCCCGATGCCAGGCAACCGAGCGCCGCTCGCGGGGGAATCGTGGCGGGCGGCAAACGCAAGCCGGAAAAAACGCCCGCCGGCATCGCGCCCACCGCGCCCGGGGCCCGGTCGACGCCGGCTCGGGACACCCCGGCATCACGGTCAGCGGAACCCCTGACGGTTACCCGCGGCAAATAGCCCCTGACCTTCACGATGCCCGCGCGTAATAGTCAGTGACGGATGCGGCCTCGCCACGGGCGGGGATGCAAGTAAGAGCCTGGCATTGATGCTCAGGCCGCAGAGTCGCCAACCAAGGAGGCGCAATGAAGGTTCACAAGCTCGCAATGATCACCGCCACGATGGCGCTTGGCGTCGCCCCGGCATTGGCACTCGCCAATCCACCAGCGGTACACCCCACGGGTCCTCCGGCGACGACGCCGCCGAGCAACAAGGGCACCGCGCATAAGCACTCGACACCCGGTCCGGGCGCCAGCCTGCCCGCCAAGGCAAAGGCGTACGGCAAGCGTTGTCAGGGCCAGAGCAAGACCCATGTCGCCGGCACGCCCGGCACGCCGTTCTCCAAATGCGTGACCGATATGGCCAAGCTCGCAAACGGCTCGACAAAAAACCCGCACACCGCGTGTAGCGATTTGAGCAAAAGACACGTGGCCGGTCAGCAGGGCACTCCGTTCAGCCAGTGCGTCTCGGCTGGGGCCAAGCTGCTGAAAGACCGGACGGCCAGCTGACGGACGGCCAGCTGAGTTCGACAGACGGGCGGGCTCCGGCGGTCAACGCCGCCGGAGCCGGTTGCCTGGCCCCCGTTCAGGGGCGCAGCCGGAAGGGCGGGTACTGATCGGTCACCAGGATCAGCGCGTAGGCGATCACGCGGTTGTGCCAGCGGCCGACGCCCTCGAGGTAGTCGAAGATCGCCCGTGGGTAGCGGCCGGTGAACACGACGGCAAACCACGCGCCGATCACCGCGAGAAGGGCGCCTATGTAGAGGAAGAACAGCACCACGTAGTGGGGGATCGCGAGCAGCCACTTGACCAGCGGCAGCCAGCGGTTCAGGTCGCGGGCCGCGTCCGGGTAGTCGAAGTCGAGATGCACGGCCTGCTGCTCCTCGGTCGAGGGGTAGCGATCATCCATCAGCGCGAGGTAGACGCCGACGCGGTTGGAGAAGCGCAATAGCTGCTGGTTCCAGTCAAACCACCAGCGGGGATAGCGCTGGCGGAAGAGGATCAGCAACAGCGGCGGCAGGAAAAGCAGCCCGGTGCCTCCTGCGGCGAACGTCCGCGCCGACCCGGAAGCGTCATAACGGGCGCTGAAGCCGCCGATCGTGGCGAGCACGATCAGGATCGGGATCGCGGTGAAGATCCGCAGCGCCGAGGTGAGACGGTTGAGCTGGCGCTCGGGATAGTCGATCGAGAACTGGACGGGCTGGTCGGGGTTCATGCGGCTCCTTGTGGTCAGTACGCAATGTGCGTACAGTGTAAGCTTACGGTGTAAGGTACACGTACGGCGTAAGCCTGTCAAGGGGCAATCGCTCAGCCGGAGGCGAGATGGAGATCGCAAAGCAAGCCGAACCAAACGCGAAGCGCCGCATCCCCCTCAACAGGGGGCGGGTGCTGCGCGCGGCGATCGCCCTCGCCGATGAAGCTGGCGTCGAGTCGCTGACCATGCGCAAGCTCGCGAAGGAGCTCGGGGTCGAGGCGATGTCGCTCTACAACCACGTCGCAAACAAGGACGACCTCTTGGACGGCATCGTCGAGATCGTCTTCAGCGAGATCGAGCTGCCGCCGACAGGCGTCGACTGGAAGACCGCCATGCGCCAGCGAGCGATCTCGACCCGCCAAGCCCTGTCGCGCCACCGCTGGGCGATCGGACTGATGGAGTCCCGGATGAGACCCGGACCGGCGAACATCCGACTCCACGACTCGGTGCTCGGGTGTCTGCGCCAGGCAGGCTTCTCGGTCGAGATGGCCGTCCACGCGTACTCGCTTCAGGACAGCTACATCTACGGGTTTGCACTCCAGGAGAGAGGCTTCGCGCTCCAGCGCGACAGCCTGCCGGCCGACGAGCAGAGCCTGGCGGAGGTGATGCTCCGCCAGCTCCCCGCCGACAAGTACCCGTACATCGCCGAGACCGTCGGTGACTACGTCACAGGCTCCGGCTTCGAGCTCGCCGACGAGTTCGGGTTCGGGCTCGATCTCATCCTCGACGGCCTCGAGCGGCTCCGGGGTAGCGCTTGACCAGCTTCACGCGTCCAGCCCGACCGGGCGCGCGCCCCGGGGCGCGCGTCCCGGGCTTAGGTCCCGGTCCTGTGGTGCCGGTCGGCCACCACTAGCCCAGCGTTCCAGCCGGGCGCGCGCCCTCCTGGCGGTGGGCGGATCGCCCCGGTGTCTATTCCGCTGCACGCGATCACCCACGCGATCACTGCGTTGGAGTTCCACATCTCTCCCGTGCCAAGCTCATCGCGGCCCCAGACTGGCGTGGGGATCTGTGCGACCAGCTCGAGTACGCGCCGCGCGCGATCCTCGTCGTCGCTCAACCGCACAGGGCTATCGACGGCCTCGGCGACGTCTGGAATTCGCCCGTTTCGCCACAGGCGGATCTCGTAGCGGAAGATCCGCAGTCTCCCGGCCCAGCGGCTGCCCACGGCGCCCGTGGCGACGACTCCGCGCTCATCGCCACCGAGGTTTGGGACCGGGGTCTGCTCGACGACGAACGTTGCACCCTCGAGCTGCACGCGGAGCGCGGAGTGGTAGAGGTCGCACTTCGGGCGCCGCTGCAAAAGCGCCGCCAGAGCCTCGTAGAGGCGACCGTTCAGCCTCACGAAGTGGCCACCGGCACCGAGAGGCAGCCAGTACAGGTCGATGGCGGCCGCGTCTCCTGCCGCATCCTCAGCAAAGCGCCCTCGTCCGCCGATCCCCACCTTGTGATCGCGCACTACCGGCTCGGGCAAGCTAGCGATTCGGCGCGCTGCTTGACGCCCCGCAGCATCTTCCGCTCCATCAAAAGCGAGCCTGGGCCCATCGGCACCATCGCGAGCCGTGCGATCGGAGAGGGTAGACGGAACCGGTTGCGGCTGATCAGCCGCGTTCTTCCTGCCTCGGACCGCAGTACAAAGCTCCACACCCAGTTCCCATCGCCTGAGCGCCAAGCCAGAACATGGTTCGGCTCGACGCGCTCCAGTTGCATCTGGTTTGACCCAAGATCGACTGTTTCACCGATCTCAGGATGCTGGTAGTCCTCGAGGATCCGGTCGGCGCTGTGCATGTTCAGGCCGAGCAGGTTCTCGATCCAGTCGTAGGTGTAGGCGCCGCCGCGCGGAGCGGGTCCGATCTGTGCGAGCCACGGCCAGACCGAGGAGACAGGCGCATCGATGCTGATCGCGCGCGTCGTCAGGCCGTCGGCGTCCTCTAGTAGCTCGTCCCCGGGCAGGCGCGAGGACGCCTCGCTGCCAGTCGCGCCCCAAGTGAGTATCGGCTGGCGCAGCAGCCCATAGACGAGCGCGCCTGCGCCCGCGCCAAGCGCGACGGAAGCAATCCGACGCGTCACGGCGCTTGCCGGCTTCCTGCCCTGGTCTTCGCGGCCATGGCCGGAGAGCGGCCGGTGCCGCCGGTGAGAATCGCCAGCAGGTCCCCGACGCTCTCGATACGACTCACACGATCCGGCTGGGCCGAGCCGTCCTGGATCGTGTACTGGTTGCGACGTCCGATGCGCTCTCGCGTGATGTAGCCGGAAACGGCGAGCTCGTCGACGATGCGGTGCGTCGCGCGTTCGGTGATCCCGACTCGGTCGCTGATCTCCCGCAGACGCACTCCGGGGTCACGCGCCATGCAGACGAGTACCTGCGCGTGGTTCGTCAAGAACTTCCAGCGGGGAGGATCCTCCGCGTCCATATCGCGAGAATAACATATCTAGATATATATTTCCTAGATATGGATTTCATGCTATGTTCTTCAGGTCCGCGATGCACCCAGGTCGTTGGCGTTCATGCGCTCACGCGCACATCCATCGAAATGAGGCCGATCGTGCCCAGCTCTGTCCTTCCCCCTCCCGCCGCGACGAGCGGCAACGGCACCGCGCACCCTGGCGTGTCCATATCCGACGCGGCACCCGGCGCCCCGCAGTTCGAGCACCGGCCGCGCAATCCAATGCTGGCGACGCTGACCAGCCTGACCTCGATCGCCACCATGGCCGCGGCGGGGATCCTGATCGTCGGCATCATCGCCGTCGTCGGCGGGAGCTACGCGAAGAACGTCGTGCACGATCAGCTGGTGCCGCAGAAGATCACTTTCCCGGCGGCCAACAGTCCCGCGATGCTGCCGGGGATCAGGCAGTACGCCGGGCAGCAACTCGTAAACGGGTCTCAGGCGAAGGCGTATGCCAACGACTTCATCAACGTGCATCTCTCCAAGGTCGCAGCTGGACAGACCTACGCTCAGGTCAGCGCGGCGGCGATCGCAGCGCCGACGAACGCAAAGCTCGCCGAGGAGAAGGCGACGCTGTTCCAGGGTGAGACCCTGCGCAGCATCCTGCTGAGCGCGTGGGGATGGTCCCTGGTTGGAACCATCGCGACGCTTGCCGGCTTCATCATGATTGCTTTGGGCGCCGTCCTGTTCCTGCTGCCCCTGGCCAACTGGCAGGTCAATCTCAGAGGCCGACGCGCCGGGGTGGCCGGCGGATGACTCTCTGATATCCGGGGCTCAGCGGGGGATGCGCCTGGGCGCGAGGAGCGGTCCATCAACCCCCCGGCGCCTCCTCGCGCCAGCGCTTCAGCCGGCCAGAGGCGGTGCGCTCTGCGACGCCGGCGGCCTCAAGGAGGCCCGGATGTCCACTGACGAACGTTCTCAGCAATACAACTAGCCACCAGCGGGGTCGAGACTCCCCTCGAGCACCAGGCACAATCCCGCGGACTTGTCTGCAGAGGCCACCCAACCGGGGCGCATGGACCCGCTGCGCTCGATCTTCATTCGCTTTTTGAAGTTCGGCCTGCTCGCGTGGGGCGGACCGGCAGCGCAGATCGCGATGATCAAGCGCGAGTGCGTCGA
>JAXDGQ010000309.1:0-7639 GCA_034664965.1 Solirubrobacteraceae bacterium
AGTACCGGGAGGGCGCCGAATACGTCACCGGCCTGGACCTGCTGCCGCTGGCGCGCGTGGTCAACGACGAGAAGGTCACCGACCACCACGCGATCATCCCCACGCGCTCCGAGCACAAGCTCGACAAGATGAGCTCCGACGACCGGCGCATCTACGACATGGTCGCGCGCCGCTTCCTCGCGGTCTTCCATCCCGAGGCGGTGTTCGAGAACACGCGCGTGGAGACCACCGTGGGCGACGACGGGCATGTCTTTCGCACCCGCGGCAAGCTGCTGCTGGTGCCCGGCTGGCGCGGCGTCTATGACGAGGTCGCGGCTGACTCCCGGGCCAAGGGCGAGGAGGACGAGGGCGTCGATCAGCAGCTGCCCAAGCTCGAGGATTCAGAGACGGTCAAAACCAACGAGGTCGCCGCCGAGCGCAAGGAAACCAAACCGCCGCGGCGCTACTCCGACGCCTCGCTGCTCGGCGCGATGGAGACCGCGGGCAAGCTGGTGGACGACGAAGAGCTGCGCGAGGCGATGAAGGAGTCGGGCATCGGCACGCCGGCCACGCGCGCGGCGATCATCGAGCGGCTGATCACCGTCGCCTACGTCGAGCGCGATGCGCGCGCGCTGGTGGCGACCGAGAAGGGCCTCAACGTCGTGCGGCTGCTCGACGAGCACGCGCTCACCTCGCCCGAACTCACCGGCAGCTGGGAGCACCGCCTGGGCAAGATCGAGCGCGGCGAGGACTCGCGAGAGAAGTTCATGGGCGACATCGCCGGCTTTGCGCAGGAGACCGTGAAGAAGCTCGACGAGACGCTCAAGGACGTGCGCATCCCGCGGGCCAAACTCGGCCCGTGCCCGGTCTGCGGGCACGAGATCGGCGAGAACCGCAAGGGCTACTCGTGCTGGGCGCGCGAGGATCCCGGCTGCGGCTTTGTCATCTGGAAGTCCAAAGCGGGCAAGACGCTGACCGTGCCGATCGCGCGCGAACTGATCAAGACCGGCTACACCGAGAGGCCGGTGACCGGCTTTCGCGGGCGCAGCGGGCGCTCGTTCAGGGCGCATCTGGCGATGAGCCAGACCGAGGAGGGCAAATGGCGCGTGGAGTTCGACGAGCCGTGGGCCAAGGAGGGCGCCAAGGCGCCCGAGGCAGAGGCCGAGGCGAGCGGGCTCGCCCCGGCCGAGAGCAAGTCCGAGCAGACGACGCCCGTCGACGAACGCAGCGCCGCCTAGCGCGCCGCCGGCGCTCGTCTGACAGCCGCCCACGCCGCCGGGCGATGTCGGACGGGTGCGCGAGGATGGGTGCGGATGGCGATCTCTCTGATCACCGGGCCCGCCAACGCGGGTAAGGCCGAGCTGGTCCTCGACGCCGTGCGCTCATACGCCGCGCGCGAGCACGATCCACTGCTGATCGTGCCGCGCCAGGCAGACGTCGAGCACTACCTGCGCGAGCTCGCGGGCGAGAGCGTGACGATGGGCGTGCGCGTCGAGCGCTTCGCCGGGCTGATCTCCGAGATCGTCCTGCGGGCAGGCGTCGGCGAGGCGGTGCTCGGCGGCCTGGCGCGCGAGCGCCTGCTGGCGTCGCTGGCCGAGCGCGAGCTCGCCGGCGCTGCCGGGCCCGGTTTCATTCGCGCCCTGTCGGAGCTGCTCGGCGAGCTGCGCACGCGGCGGGTCTCGCCGGCGCGGCTGATCGGCGCGCTCGATGCCTGGCTGGCGGCCGACGGTCCCGGCGCGTCGCGCGCCGAGCTCGGCCGGCTGTTCATGCGCTACGAAGCCGAGCTCAAGCGGCTCGGTCGCTGCGACGACGAGCAGCGCGCGATGCGCGCGCTGGATGCCTTGCGCGAGCGCCCGGCGCTGTGGGGCGGAGCTCCCGTCCTGTTCTACGGCTTCGACGACCTCGCACGGCTTCAACTCGACGCGATCGAGACGCTCGGCCGGGTCGTCGATGCGCCTGTCACCGTGTCGCTCGCCTACGAGGCCGACCGCTCGGCCTTCGCCGGGCGCGCTGCGACTTTTCAGAAGCTCGCTCCGCTGGCCGGCGAGCATCGCCGGCTGCGGCCGCGCGCCGAGCACTACGCGCCGCAGGCGCGCACCGCGCTCAGCCATCTCGAGCGCTCGCTGTTCGAGCCGGGCGCGGCGCGCGTCGGCTGCGGCTCGGCAGTGCGCCTGCTGGAAGGCGGCGGCGAGCGTGCCGAGCTGGAGCTCGTGGCGCGCGAGATCGCATCGCTGTTGGCGCAGGGCATGGCCGCCGAGGACATCGCCGTGCTCGTGCGCCCGGCCGGCACCGCGATCGAGCTGCTCGAGGAGGTCTTCGCCGAGGCCGCCATCCCTTTCACGCTGCAACGCCGCCGCCCGTTCGCCGATGCCGCGATCGGCCGCGCCCTGACCGGGTTGCTGCGCTGCGTCGCCGCGCCGAGCGGCGAGACGGCCGGCGAGCTGGGCGATCTGCTGGCGTGGCTGCGCGCGCCCGGGCTGCTGGAGGTTCCCGCGCTCGCGGATTCGCTGGAGCTGCGCGCGCGCCGTGCCGGGGCGTCGGACGCCGATCGCGCGAGGCCGCTGTGGGAGGAGCGCCACTGGCGACTGGAGACGATCGACCATTTGCGCGAGGCCCAGCAGCGCGGCCCGGCGGCGCTGCTCGATCGCGCGTCGCGGGAGCTGTACTGGCTGTTCTGCGCGCCGCGCCGCCGCGCCGCCGAGCTTCTGGCGCCCGACGAACTCGACGAGGCCGGCGCGCTGGCCGCCGGCCGGCGCGCGCTGGCGCAGCTTGCAGAGCTCGCTCGGCTGGCCCCCGAGCTGGCGCCCGCGACGGCGTGGGAGCTCGCCGGCGTCCTCGCGGGCATCGAGCTGTTCAGCGGCGACGGTCCGGTCGCGGGTGCCGTCGCCGTGCTCGACCCGCTCGCACTGCGCGCGCGGCGCGTGCGCGCGCTGTTCGTGTGCGGTCTGCAGGAGGGCGTGTTCCCGGCGCGCGCGCGACCTCAGCCGCTGCTCGCCGAGGAGGAGCGCCGGCGGCTGGCCGAGGTGTCCGGGCTGGTGCTCGGCGAGCACGACGATCTCCTGGCGGCCGAGCGCTATCTGCTCTACGCGGCCGTGTCGCGCCCGCAGGAGCAGCTCGTTCTCAGCTGGCACAGCGCAGACGACGACGGTCATGCCACGCCGCGCTCGCTATTCGTCGACGACGTCTGCGACCTGTTCCAGCAGGGTCTGTTCGACTCGCGCGGGCGCCGCGCGCTCGGCGCTGTCGACGCCTCGGGCGCGGTGGCCCCGAGTGCGCCCGCAATGGCGCGGGCGCACGCCACAGAGCACTCCGGGCGACCGGACGAGCCGCTGCGCGACGCGCGCCTGCTGCGCGAGCTGGCGGCGCGGCCGTGGTCGGCCTCCTCCATGGAGCGCTGGATCGGCTGTCCGGTGGCCTGGTTCGTCGAGCGGCTGCTGCGCCCGGATGCCCTCGAGCCCGACCCCGAGCCGCTCGCGGCGGGCGCGCTGAGGCACGCGGCACTGGAGCACACGCTGGAGGCGCTGCGGCGCGAGACCGGCAGTGCGCGGCTGGCCCCCGGCAACCTCGCACGAGCCCGCGAGCTGCTGGCGGACGCGCTGAAGGAGGACGAGGCCGACCACCCGCTATCGGTCGCACCCGAGCGGCGCGCAGCGGTGCGCCGCCGCATGCAGGCGGACCTCGGTCGCTACCTGACGCTGGCCGCGGCGAGCGCGACCCCGCTGGCGCCGAGGGAGCTGGAGCTCGGCTTCGGCTTCGCCGAGGGCGACGAACGCGGCGAGGCGAGCGAGCTGCCGGCCTTCGAGCTCGGCGCAGGCGTCAAGCTGCGCGGTCGAATCGACCGCATCGACGTCGGCGAGGATGGCGCGGCGATCGTCTACGACTACAAGGGGGGAGTGGTCTCGGGCGCCTCGAAGTGGATCGACGACGGCAAGCTGCAGGTGGCCCTCTACATGCGCGTCGCCGAGGACCTGCTCGGACTGCGCGCCGTCGGCGGCTTCTACCAGCCGCTGACCGGGGGGGACCTGCGCGCCCGTGGCGTGCTCGACGGCGACAGCTCCATCGAGCTGGACTGCGTCTCGACGGACGTGCGCGAGCACGACGAGCTGCGTGCGCTGCTCGACCAGGCGCTCGCCGCGGCGCGCGAGGTGGCCGCGCAGGCGACCGCCGGGCGGTTGCAGGCGCGGCCCGGCACATGCGCTTACAAGGGCGGCTGTCAGTACCCGACGATCTGCCGGTGCGAGCGTTGAGCGCGCGCCGCTCCCAATCCACGCAGCCGCAGACGCTCCCCGGCATGGAGTCGGCGGGCGTCCTCGCGGTCTCCGGCGGGAAGGTGCGCGCGCTCACCGACGAGCAGCGCGAGGCCGTCAAGCGGCGCTCGGAGTCGCTGCTCGTGTCGGCAGCCGCCGGCAGCGGCAAGACGTCGGTGCTCGTCGAGCGCTTCGTGGCCGCCGTGCGCGACGACGGCGTCGCGCCCGGGCGGATCCTCGCGATCACGTTCACCGAGCGCGCCGCAGGCGAGCTGCGCGAGCGCGTGCGTGACCGCCTGCTGGAGCTCGGCGACCGCCAGGCCGCGCGCGACACCGAGGCTGCCTTCGTCGGGACCTTCCACGGCTTCTGCGCTCGGCTGCTGCGCGCGCACCCGCTCGCGGCGGGGCTGGACCCGGATTTCGCGATCCTCGACGAGGGGCTGGCCGGACGGCTGCGCGAACTGGCCTTCCAGGCGGCCGTGCGCGAGTTCCTGCCTGCCGGCGGCGACGCCGCTGTCGACATGCTCGCCGCCTACGGCGTCGACCGCGTCCGTTCGATCATCGAGCAGGTGTACCTGGAGCTGCGCAGCCGCGGCCAGCTGGTGCCCCGCCTGCCCGTAGCGCTCGTCGGGCCCGCCGCGCGAGCCGAGGCGGGCGGGGCGCCGGACGGCGAGCCCGATGCCGACGCCGCCGAGCTGCAGGCGGACGCCGCGGCGGCGTGCGTACTGCTCGACGACCTGCTCGCGCGCTTCGCGCTGGCCTATCGGGAGCTCAAGCACTCGCGCGCGAGCGCGGACTTCGACGACCTCGAGCTGCTCGCCCAGACGCTGCTGGGCGAGCGCGAGGAGGTGCGTGCGGCGTGGTCTGAGCGCTTCGAGCTGCTGATGGTCGACGAGTTCCAGGACACCAATCCGCGCCAGCTGGCGATCCTGCGCGCGCTCGACCGCGGCAACCTGTTCACCGTCGGCGACGAGCTGCAGTCGATCTACGGCTTCCGCCACGCCGATGTGAGCCTGTTTCGCGCGCGGCGCAGCGAGCTTTCAGAGCGCGGGGCCAGCCTCTCACTGACGCGCAACTTCCGTAGTCGCGAGCCGCTGCTGGACGTCGTTAACGCCGTCTTCGGCGAGCGCTTCGCAGACTTCGCCGTCCTGCGTCCCGGCGAGGGCGACGGCGACGGCGAGCCGACGGCTGACGCCCGCGACGGCGACGAGCGCCAGCCGGCGGTCGAGCTGCTGCTCACCGACGCCGACGGCTGGGAGCAGCGCGAGGAGCTTGCGGTGCTGGTCAGCGCAGGGCTGCCGCCTGCGCCGCTGTGGCGCCAGGCCGAGGCGCGCATGCTCGCCCTGCGCATCGAAGGCCTGGTGCGCGACGGGTCGGCGCGGCCGGGGGAGATCGTCGTGCTGCTGCGCGCGTCCGGCGATCTGGAGGTGTTCGAGCGCGCGCTGCAGCTGCGCGGCCTGCGCACGCTCGCGGCCGTCGGCGCCTTCTGGGGCCATCAGCAGATCGGCGATCTGATCTCCTACCTGCGCGCGCTGGCCAACCCGCTCGACGAGCAGGCGCTCTATGGGCTGCTCGCCTCGCCGCTGGGGGGCTGCTCGCGCGACTGCCTGGCGCTGCTTGCTCAGAGCGCGCAGGGCTCTCGCCGCGGCGCCTGGGACGCTGCGCTCGAGTCGCTCACCGGGGACGGAGGGCTGGCGGCGCGCCTGGCGCCGGCCGACCGGCGGGCGCTCGCGCGCGCGTGCGAGCTGCTGGAGCGCGAGCGCGCCAGCGCGCCGCTGCGAACGATCGCGTCGCTGATCGAGCGCGCGATCGAGATGACCGGCTATCGCGAGCACGTGCTCGCGCTGGAGTGGGGGGAGCGGCGCCTGGCGAACGTGCACAAGCTGCTGCGCCTCGCCCGTCGCTTCGAGGCCGACGAGGGACGCGACCTGCGCGGTTTTCTCGATCGCGTCGATTACCTCGCGAGCACCGCGCGGATCGAGCCGGACGCACCGGTCGAGGGGGTCGAGCCCGACGCCGTGCGCCTGATGACGATCCACGCGGCCAAGGGCCTGGAGTTCCCAGTCGTGTGCGTCGCCGATCTCGGGCGCCAGCCGAGCTCGCGCACGCCCGACCTGCTCGTCGACGGCGATCGCATCGGGCTGCGCCTGATGCGCCTCGACGGTGAGGCGTCCAGGCCGGCGCTGGACTACCAGGAGCTGTGCGCCGAGCGCCGCGGGCGCGAAGCCGAAGAGGAGGACCGGATCGCCTACGTCGCGATGACCCGCGCGCGCGAGCGCTTGCTGCTCAGCGGCGCGGCCAGGTTCGAGCGCTGGCCGCGCCCGGGCCCCGGCGCGGCGCCGATCTCCTGGCTGGCCCCGGCGCTGGCGCCGGACCTGGCGCAGCTGGCGGCCGCCGGTGCGACGCACGACCTCGCGCTGGCGCCCGGCGGTGCGCCGGCCGTGCGCCTTCACTTCAACTCGGCGGCCGCGCCGCCCGCGCTGCCCGCCCTGCCGAGCGCGCCGCCGGCGCCGAGCGCGGCCTCCTGCCGGGGCGAGGAGTACGGGGCCATGCCCGCGCACGCCGCTCCCGGCCGCCAGGATCGCGCAGCGGTGCGAGCATCCGGCTCTGAGCGCGACAAGCTCGCGGCGCTCAGCTACAGCTCGCTCACCGAGCTCGAACGCTGCGGCTACCGGTACTACCTCGAACGCGTGCTGGGCCTCCCCGAGGATCGCGCCGCTGCCCGGTCGGCCTCCGCGCCGGCGGGCCTGGAGGCGCGGGCCCGCGGCACGCTCGTGCACCGCCTGATGGAGCTGCTGGACTTCTCAGACCCGCGAGCGCCAACCGCGCAGGACGTCGACGGCGTCGCCGGGGAGCTCGCACTGCGCGTCGGCGAGCAGGAGCGCAGCGAGCTCGTGGCGCTGGTCGCGGCCGCCTTCCGGGCCGATCCGGCGGCGCGCGTCGCGCGCGCCGTGGCGGTGCGCCGCGAGCACCCGTTCGCCTTCTCGCTCGGCGAAGGAGAGCCGCTGATCCGCGGTGTGATCGATCTCGTCGCTACCGAGCCCGACGGGGCCCGGCTGGTGCTCGACTACAAGAGCGACCGCGTCGCGCCGGACACGGACCTGGCCGCGCTCGTGCAGCGCGAGTACGCGATCCAGCGACTGCTGTACGCGCTCGCGGTCCTGCGCGAGGGCGCCGTCGAGGTGGAGATCGTTCACTGGTTCCTGCAGCGCGAGGAGTGGGTCGCCGCGCGCTACGGCGCCGCAGATCGCGTCGTGCTCGAAGACCAGCTGGCAGAGCGCATCGCGCGAGCGCGCGGGCGGCACTTCGCCGTCAGCGACCTGCCCCACCGCGGGCTGTGCCTGACCTGCCCGGGCCGCGCCGGGCTGTGCTCTTGGGATGAGAGCAGCACACTGCGCGAGCTGGGAGATGCC
>JAXDGQ010000310.1:0-6645 GCA_034664965.1 Solirubrobacteraceae bacterium
GCCGACCTCAACGTCGCCAAAGCCGCCGAACAGATGCACGTCCATCCCAACACCGTGCGCTACCGACTCCAACAAATCGCCACCAAGACCGGCCACGACCCCCGGACCTTCACAGGACTCGTCGACCTGATCTGCATCCTTGAGATGACCGACAACGAGCACCAGCCTTGAGTCGGGCGGACCTAGCTGGCTCCAGGAGCTCTTTGAGCAGCGATTGCGCTTGGTCATGCCAACGTGCGGCGGACCCCTGGGGGCCCCAGGGTCTCACAAAGCTCTGAGCTTCCTGCGGGGAAACTCAGAGCCCTGACCAGCATGCTGGCCACGAAGTCAATCCACGACAAGGAGTCAAGACATGACCGGCATACGTTCAAAGCTCACCACCGCAGCAGCAGTGGCGGCGGTCGCCGTCAGCAGCGCAGCGATCGCGACGGCCGCGACGTCGGGAACCACGACGGGGACGACGTCTACTGCGCCGACGTCCAACGGCGCCGTCGCCACGCAGCACGACCCCTCCAAGGGCGGGCACACGGTCAACGGCAAAACAGAGACGTTGCTCACCGGCGACACCGAGGCCAAGGTCAAGGCCGCGGCGCTTGCGAAGGTGCCAGGCACCGTCGAGCGCGTCGAGACCAACGTCGACTCGAGCGCCCCGTATGAGGCGCACATCGTCAAGTCCGACGGCACGGAGGTCGCGGTCGAAGTCAACAGCGACTTCAGCGTGAACGCCGTGTCCACGATGGGTCAGCACCCCTGACGCCAACGCGTTTGCGCCCGATGACTGCTCGGGAGGTCACGGCGAGGACC
Source organism: Solirubrobacteraceae bacterium (assembly GCA_034664965.1). Lineage (GTDB taxonomy): Bacteria > Actinomycetota > Thermoleophilia > Solirubrobacterales > Solirubrobacteraceae > Palsa-744. The sequence continues at coordinate 805 of JAXDGQ010000310.1, forward strand.
GGTCACGTAGGGCAATCCGCCCGCGTGACCGGCGCCTCGGGCGCGGAAGGACAGGCCTGCGACATGCCGCGTCCGGGTCCGCCTCAGGGCAGGCCTTGCAGCCCCGCGTCGAGCTCGACGCCGGCAGAGTTCAGCGCGAAGGCGACCATGTGGTAATGCCCGACGAGCATCGCGATCTCCAGCAGCCCGCGCTCGTCGTAGCTCGCGGCGAGCAGCGCCCAGGTGTCGTCTGAGATCTTCGATTGCGCGTGCAGCTCATCGGCGGCGCGCAGCAGGGTCGCGTCGGCTGGCGTCCAGCCGGGCGCGTCGGGGCCCTCGGCGATGCGCAGGATCTCCTCGTGCGCAATGCCGAGCGATTCTGCGAGGCGCACGTGCTGTCCCCACTCGTAGTCCGAGCCGCAGTTTGCGCCGGTGCGCAGGATCAGCAGCTCGCGCTCGCGCGCCGGCAGCACTCCGCGGCCGAGCAGGAAGCCGCCGAAAGGCAGCCATGCGCGAAACAGCTCCGCATGGCGCGCGAGCGTGGGGAAGATGTTGTTGTCGCCCAGGCGCACATCGAAGCCCGGCGGAGTGGCCTGGAGGATCGCGCGCAGCTCCTCGCCCCACTCGGACTCCGGCAGCGGCGGGATGCGCGGCATCTGGGTGACTACGCGCCTGCTGCTGCCAGCGGTGCCGCGGCCGCGTCGCCGGCGAGGGTGCCGGCGTGCGTGAATCGCAGCTCGCCGTCGTCGAGCTCGGCACGACGCAGGCTGAGCATGTCGCGCGCGTAGTTCTGGTGCACGCGCCACGGCACGCGCGATCCCTGTTTGGGGAACAGGTGGATCGAGCGCTGCACGTAGCCTGAGGAGAAGTCCAGGAACGGCTCCTCCTCGAGCGCCGGATCGTCGTTGATCGGCGTGCAGTGGCTGTACCCGTGCGCGTCCATGTAGTTGAGCAGGCGGCACACGTAACCGCAGGTGAGGTCGCACTTCAGCGTCCAGGAAGCGTTGGTGTAGCCGAACGACAGCGCCATGTTGGGCACGCCGCTGAGCATCATTCCCTTGTAGCTCATCGTGTCGGCGATGTCGACGTCGCGGCCATCGACGGCGATCTGCATGCCGCCGAGCGCCAGCAGGTTCAGGCCGGTCGCGGTGACGACCAGATCGGCCTGCAGCTCGGCGCCCGAGCGCAGACGCAGCCCGCCCGGCGTGAACGTGTCGATGTGATCGGTGACGATCGACGCGCTACCGGAGGACAGCGCCTCGAACAGATCGCTGTCGGGCACCAGGCACATGCGCTGGTCCCAGGGGTTGTAGCTCGGGCTGAAGTGCGCGTCGACGTCGTAATCGGGCGGCAGCTGGCGTTTGATCGCCCCTCGCACCAGTCGCTTGACCAGCCCGGGCCGGCGGCGGCTGACCTGGAAGACGAGCATCGTCATGAGCACGTTCTTCCAGCGCACGAACGCGTACGCGGCCTTTGACGGAAGCACTCGGCGCACCAGCTTGGCGATCGGATCTTCGCCCGGCAGCGAGACGATGTAGCTCGGCGAGCGCTGGAGCATCGTCACGTGCTCGGCCGTCTCGGCGAGCGCGGGGACGAGGGTGACGGCGGTGGCGCCGCTGCCGATCACCACGACGCGCTTGCCCGCGTGGTCGACCTCTGGGCCCCAGTGCTGGGGGTGAACGATCTGCCCGGCGAAGCTCTCGCTGCCGTCGAACTGCGGCGTATACCCCTCGTCGTAGCGGTAGTAGCCGGTGCACATGAACAGAAAGCCGCATGTCAGCGCGACCTCCTCGCCGGTGTCCTCGCGCGTGGCATGGACCGTCCATCGCTCCTGCGCGGAGGACCACTCGGCTCGCACGACGCGATGGCCGAAGCGGATGTGCTCCTCGATGCCGTGGTCGCTGGCCGTGTCGCGCACGTAGTCGAGGATCGACGGCCCGTCGGCGATCGACTTGGCCTGCTCCCAGGGGCGGAAGCGGTAGCCGAGCGTGTACATGTCCGAGTCCGAGCGGATGCCCGGGTATTTGAAGAGATCCCAGGTGCCGCCGATGCTCTCGCGCGCCTCGAGGATCGCGTAGGACTTCTGCGGGCTGTCGGCTTGCAGGTGGCAGCCCGCGCCGATGCCGGACAGGCCGGCGCCGACGATCAGCACATCAACGTGTTCGAGCGACAACTAGCGCCTCCAGGTCGGGATCGGCTCCTACGAGCTTACCTGGCGCCGACGCCCAGGATGTGTGACAGAGGTCCATCGGCGGCGAGCGACGAGCGGACTGCGCCCACGCCCGGCCCAGCGCGCGATATGGTCGCCGCGCGCAGCGAAGGGTGCAAGCCACAGTGCCAACCGAGGAGGTCGCGATGAGCTTCAAGCTCGCCCGCCGCGCGGAGTGCGAGACGATCGGCAGCTGGCAGCTCGTCCGGCGCACGCTCGATCTGCAGGCGTTCGGGATGAACATCGTCGACATCGGCCCCGGCGAGCAGATCCCCGAACACGACGAGCTCGATCGCGATCAGGAGGAGGTCTTCTTCGTGCTCGCCGGCGACCCGACGCTGGTGATCGACGGCGAGGACCACGCGGCGCCCCCCGGTACGTTCGCGCGCCTGGATCCCGAGCACAAGCGCACGATGCGCAACGACGCTCCAGACACGGCCGAAGTGCTGATCGTCTCGGCACCGCGCTCCAGCGGATACGAGCCGATGGAGTGGGCATGAGCGCGCCCGACGAACAGCTGCGCAAGACGATCGACGACTACAACAGCGCGTGGAACGCGCACGACGTGGCGCGGATCGCGACGATGCACGCGCCCGACATGGTGTTCGAGAACCACACGGCCGGCGAGCGCGCCGAAGGCGATCAGGCGCTGGCGCACATCGCGCAGATCTTCGAGTCCTGGCCCGACATCGAGTTCAAGACGCGCCGGCTGTACGTGCGCGAAGATCTAGTCGTGCAGGAGTGGACTGCCAGCGCGACGCACGTCAAGCAGCTGAGCCGCGGCGAGATCGTGGCCGAGCCGTCGGGCAAGCGCATCGAATGGAACGGCATGGACGTGATCCCATTCGAGCGCGGCAAGGTCAAGCGCAAGGACGTCTACTCCGACTCGGTCTCGATCTTGCGCCAGGTGGGGCTTCTGTAGGGACTTCTAGGGGTCGGCGATGCGCCCGGCGCGACCCGGCGCGCTCGCGCGCAGCGAGACGGCAGTGCCGGCCGCGAGCACGAGCACGACCGCCGCGAGGCTTTCCAGCGGGCCCACGTGCACGACCCCGCCGGCGAGCAGCTTGACGCCGACGAGCGCCAGCAGGACGGCGATCGTCTGATCCATGTAGAGCAGGCGCTCGCGCGCGATCGTGACGAGCGCGAACAGCGCTCGCAGCCCGAGCAGCGCGAGCAGGTTGCCGGTCAGCAGCAGCGTGGTGTCGTTTGAGATCGCAAGCGCCGCCGGAATCGAGTCGACGGCGAAGGTGAGGTCGGCGAAGACGATCGCGATCAGGCAAAGCAGCAGCGGCGTGACTTCTCTGCGACCGTCGCGCACGACCAGCCAGCGGCGCGAGAGGTGCTCGCTGACCGGCAGGCGCCGCTGCAGCAGCGCGACGACGCGGTTGGGCCCGGTGGACTCCTCGCCGCGCGAGCGCGCCGTCTGCCACGCGAGCACCAGCAGCAGGCCGCCCAGCACGTAGCCCACGAAGTGCGACGCGTCGAACACGGCTACGCCGAGCAGGATCGCCGGGACGCGCAGCGCGAACGCCGCCAGGGCGCCGTAGGACACGAGCCGGTCCTGGTCGGCGCCGGGGATCTCGAAGGTGGCGATGAGCACCGCGAAGACGAAGACGTTGTCGAGCGACAGCGCTCGCTCGATCAGGTACACGGCGGCGTAGGAGCTGGCCGCGTGCGGACTGTCGAGCAGCCCGAACCAGAGTGTCGGCAACAGCCCGAGCGCAAGCCAGGCGGCGCTCCAGACCAGTGCGGTGCGTATCGCCGAGCGCGCTGCGTCCCTGCTCGTGCGGGTCTCCAGCCAGAAGGCGCCGGCGACGAGCGCGACCTGGCCGGCCAGCGCGACGTAGAGCATCGTCGGACTGTAGATGCTGAGCTGCGTCGCGCTCGCCGGTCGTCCGGCGTCAGCCGACCGGTGGCCAAGCGTGGCCCGCGGACTGACGGCGGACTGGTACTGTCGCGCTCGGAAGGGCCCGAGGGGAGAGAAGGGAGCAGGCCTGATGCTGACGCCAACGTTGTTCCGCGACCGCCCGCGGCCGGTGCAGATCGTGCTCGGCGGCGCCGTGCCGCTGCTGTTCGGCGCGGTGGTGGGGATCGTGCTGGGCGTAGACGCCAGTGCCTACTGGGCGCTTTCCGTCTTGGCGGGACTGGGCGGGGTGCTGGCCGGCTTCGAGCACCAGGACGGGTGGGGAGGCGCCGACCGGGGTCTGGTCGGTGGTGCTCTGTTCGGGCTGGGGGTGCTCGTCGCGCACGCGATAGCCGGGACCGACGCAAAGGTCTCGCTCGGCGGCTTTCCCCCGCTGCTGATCGTGATCGACGCGATCTTCGGCATGTTCCTCGGCGCGCTCGGGGGACGCCTCGCGCGCGGGCTCAGGGAGCGCCAGGAGGTCGTCGGCAAAGCCGCGTGAGCGGCGCGGCGGCGGACGTTTGTTGGTTGCAGCTTGCAGGCGACCGCAGCACCTGCGATCCTGCGCCTTCGTGACAACGGGACTGTGACGACTCTTGCAGGTTGTGACGGGACCGGAAGGAGAGAAGACCTTGCAGCGCCCATCTGAGCAGCGCGCCGGTAGCCGGTCCGAGGACCGGAGCGCTAGTCAATCTGCGAGCAGCTCTCTGGCTGCCACCCCAGAGCCTGGCGCGCAGCGGCCGTTCTGGCGCGAGGATCTGGCGCCCTACGCCCAGCCGCACCTCGGTCGCAGCATGCGCGAACTGGCTACCTCGGTGCTGCCGTACCTGGGCCTGTCGGTGCTCATGTACGCGTCGCTGAAAGTCTCCTACCTGCTCGTGCTCGCGATCGCGATCCCGGCGGCCGGCTTTCTCGTACGGACGTTCATCCTCTTTCACGATTGCTCGCACGGCTCGCTGCTGCGCTCCAAGCGCGCGAACATGTGGCTCGGCGTCGTGCTCGGGCTGTTCGTGTACTCGCCGTTCTTGCGCTGGCGCCACGACCACGCGATCCATCACGCCACCTCCGGGGACCTCGACCGCCGCGGCGGCGGCGACGTCCACACGCTGACGGTCAGCGAGTATCAGGCGCTGTCGCCACGCTCGCGCCTGCTCTACCGACTGTTTCGCAACCCGCTGGTCATGTTCGGCATCGGCCCGATCGCAGCGCTGCTGGTGGGCCCGCGGATCGTCTCGCGTGACGCGCGCCCGCGCATGAAGCGCAGCGTGATCGGCACGAACATCGCCCTCGCGGCGGTTGTCGCCGGACTGTGCTGGCTGATCGGCTGGCGCGACTTCCTGCTCGTGCAGGCGCCGACGGTGATGCTCGCAGGGTCGGCCGGGATCTGGCTGTTCTACGTGCAGCATCAGTTCGAGGATGCGTACTGGCAGGAGTCCGGAGGCTGGAGCTACGCCGACGCGGCGCTGCGCGGCAGCTCCTACCTGAGATTGCCAAAGGTGCTCCAGTTCTTCACCGGCAGCATCGGGCTGCATCATCTGCACCACCTCAATGCCCGAATCCCCAACTACAACCTGCAACGAGCGCACGACGACAACCCGACCTTCCACGACGTCCCGACACTCTCGCTCTGGGATGGAGTGCGCGCCGTGCGGCTCAAGCTGTGGGACGAAGACCGATCACGGCTCGTGACGTTCGCCCAGGCCCGCGGCAGATCAAAGCCTTTGGCGGGCGGTTCCCCTACAGCGACAGT
>JAXDGQ010000311.1:0-3466 GCA_034664965.1 Solirubrobacteraceae bacterium
TTCGCCCGTCGAGCCTTTGGGGCCTTCTGACCCTTTGGGTCCGACTTCGCCCGTCGAGCCTTTGGGGCCTTCTGACCCTTTGGGTCCCGTTTCGCCCGTGGAGCCTTTCAAGCCTTCAACGCCTACCGGCCCGGGTAGGCCCGAGAATCCCCTTGGGCCTTGGGATCCTTCGAGTCCAATCAGCCCGGCGAATCCTCGGGGGCCTTCTATGCCTTGCGCGCCCGGCGTGCCTGGATTGCCCGCCGCTCCGGGAGTGCCCGGCGTGCCTGGAGTCCCTTCCGTGGTTGGAGTGCCCGGAGCGCCGGGTATGCCAGTTGCTCCACTGAGACCAGCTGTGCCTGGTGGTCCGCCAGGGCCAGGCAGACCGGCGAACCCCTTGGGGCCACGGGCGCCTGGGTGTCCCTGCGCACCGGTCGGTCCTGGGGGCCTTTCTGGTCGTATGCGACAGACGGCGGGGCGCGCGGGTCCGACCCGCCCCGTGAAGGCTGCGTGGTTGCAAGGACGCATGGAGGTTCGGGCGCTCGCAATCGATGGCGTCATCGGCGCGGCGGCCAGAAGCCCGCAGGCACAGCCCACCGCCGTCAGGCCCAAGCGACGCTGTCCGCGACCGGCACGACGTTCGGTTATTTGCGAAGTATCCACTTATTAGAACCTCGACCGTTGATGCTCGAGACATAAGCGCAGGTACCGTCAGTCGTCGGATAGGACGCAGGACCAAGCGGCCACCGGGCTGGACAGGCGGGCACGTCGTCCAGACGGCTAAGAGCCAGCCGAGTTTGCCGCTGACCGTTCTAGGTCGGGGATTGCAGCCGAGGCTTCGGGCGCTCAGTCCCGGCCGGCCAGTCCAGCGCTCGTTTCGACCCGCACGCGGGCCTCGCGACAGGCCGCGGGAACGCTGGATTCGTCGGTGAACACGGCAGCCATCACGCTGCCGGGAGCAGGCGAGTGAAGGTGACCGAGCAGGTGGCCCATCTCGTGCACAACCGTCAGACAGAACATGTTCCAGTCGCCTGCCTGTTGCTGTCGGGTCGGCCATTGCCAGCGGGCGAGTGAGATCGTGCACGTCGTGTACGAGCTGGCAGGCGCGTTCAGGTCGTTTGGCCCGAGCGCGGATTCGAAGGTGACCCAGCCGTCGGTAGTCGGGTCCATCCCGGCCGCGAGCTGCTGGTCGGCCTGCACCGCGATCTGACCGCCGCAGGGCACCGCACCCCAGTAACGCTCGGCGAGCGTCGTCGCGAGCCGGGCCGGGTCGTGCGTGGCGCGCCTGTCGGATGCTGCACGGTGCGCCGGCTTGTGTGGAGCGCTCGCCGTGTGGCCGCTGCGATGTGCACGTGCGCTGTGAGCCTCGGCCGCGCCTGGAAGCAACAGGACAACGCCCAGGCAGCTGCTGAGAAGAAGACGAGCCACCTCTCACATGCTGCTCGCACCCGCCGGTCCATTCGTCCCCTTTGGCGGGGGATCTAACCTCCGCCAACGGGGTAGGCACGGGGTAGGCGGGGCTCACCCATTGTGTCCGTCCTGCCGATGAGAGGCCATGCGCTCACCCGCGCCCGGCTCACCCGCGTCGCCAGGCATCCCCGTCAGCATCGTCGTCGGGCGCTTTGACGATCTGCTCGCGAGGGGCCTGCGCGACCTGCTCGATGGCGATCCGAGCCTCGACGTCGTCGCCGAGGGCATCGAGCAGAGGCGGGTCTCCGTGGTCCTGCGCGCGCATCGGCCGGACGTCGCGCTCCTCGACGTCGGTGCACTCGGCAAGCTCGCCGACGTTCGCGAGCTCAGCCTCCTGCACCCGTCCACGCGTCTGGTTCTGCTCGCCGACGAGCTCTCGAGCGTCGAGTGCGCCCAGCTGCTCGCCTTCGGTGCGAGCGCGTGCCTCGGACGCGACACGCAGGCACGCGACGTGCTCAACGCGGTCCACCTCGCCTCGCGAGGGTTGCAGCTGGTTCCTCGCTCGGCGAGCTCGGCGGGCGAAGCGGTCGCCGGTGGGCAACTGCTGACACGCCGCGAGGCCGAAGTCCTTGCGCTGCTGCAGCTGGGACGGACCAACGCTCAGATCGCGCTGGCGCTGGACGTGGGCGTTGAGACGGTCCGCACGCACGCCCGCAATATCTACCGCAAGCTCGGCGTCACATCGCGCAGCGAGCTCGTCGCGCCGCGGGTCCGGCAGCCCGGGGATCCGCCCACCTCGCGGTCTCCATCGCCACGGCGCAGAGCCGCCGCTCGCGGGTCGCGCCCGCGGCGCGGACACGACGAACACCACAGGTGAGGCGCAATCCGCCACTAGACGTTCAATTGAGCTGTCCGCTCGCGGCTAACGCTAGGCCGGCGAAGTGTCGGGTTACATAACAGGCCGACCAGGCCGGGGAGCCATTCCCTTTCTATCGCGGCGCCAGGCGCCGCAGTCAGGAGACGCCGATGAACACAGGCGTCCCAACGAAGCACGAGCCGCTCACGAGCGACTTGCACGCAGTAGACAGGCGGCGATGCCCGCAGACGGGTGCCAGGACGTTGCGTATTACCGTTTTGGCCTTCGCGGGGCTGCTCTGCAGCATGCTCCTCGCTACCAGCGCGACAGCAGCGCCGGCAACCGTCGGCCTCGGAACGGCCGCCAGCTTCTCGGTGCTGGCCGGCTCGACCGTCACAAACACCGGACCGACGACGATGTTCGGCGACCTCGGGCTTGCTCCAGGCTCGTCGGTGACGGGCGCTCCGCTCGTGCTCGGCCAGACGCACGTGGCCGACGCGGTGGCGATCGAAGCCAAGAACGCCCTGACGACCGGCTACAACGACGCGGCCGGGCGCCCGACCGAAGGCTCGGCCGGGACAGAGCTCGCGGGCCAGACCTTCACGGCCGGCGTTCGCACCGCGAGCAGCTCGCTGCTGCTCTCTTCGGGGAGCGTGATCCTCGACGCCCAAGGTGACCCAAGCGCGGTGTTCATCTTTCAGATCGGCTCGACGCTGATCACCGGCTCGAACACCACCGTCCAGCTGATCAACGGGGCCCAGGCCTGCAACGTCTTCTGGCAGGTCGGATCGTCGGCGACGCTGGGAACCGGCACGCGCTTCGTCGGCACCGTGATGGCCGCAGCGACGATCACGGCGAATACCGCTGCCACGATCCACGGCAGGCTGCTCGCCCAGACGGCCGCCGTGAATCTGGACACGAACACGATCACGCAGTCCAACTGCGCGATCGGGGTCACGGAAACGGCGACGCCGGAAGAAACGGCCGCGTTGACCGGCGGAGGGACGAAAACCGGTGGCACGACCGCCACGACTCCCACCGGCACGACGACGCCCGCGAGCCCAGTAGCGGCGGTCGTTGCGCCGACGACGCTCAAACCGCCCGCATCGACATCGACGGTGAAAAGCAGGCGTGCGGCCGCCCACAGGGCCGCCGTCCGGCGAGCCCGCAGGGCTGCTGCGCGCCGTCGCGCGCGCCGGGGTGCAAGCAGCCGCCGCACGC
>JAXDGQ010000312.1:0-3852 GCA_034664965.1 Solirubrobacteraceae bacterium
CAGGCGCTCGACCATCTCGCCGGCGAGGCCTTCGCCGGTCTCGAGCTCGACGTCGACGTGAAGATCCCCGGCTATGAGCTGCGCGTGGTGCAGGCGCTGCGCGAGCGCGACCTGGTGTCGCGCACGCTGGTCAGCGGCATGTACACCGAGGCGCTCGCGCGGATCCGCGCGGCCGAGCCCGAGCTGCGCCTCGGCTGGTCGGTGCCGCGCGTGCGCCGCGACTACACGACGGACATGCTCACGGCGATCCCCGCGCTGGCGATCCTCACCGGCTACCGCGCGATGCTCCCCGGACGCGTGCGCGTCGCCCTGCGCGAGGGGCGCTGCGAGGCGATCATGGCGCACTGGCGAGTCGTCACGAACGCGCTCGTGCGCGCCGTGCGCGAAGGCGGCGGCGAGCTCTACGTGTGGACGGTCGACGACGCCGCGCGCATCGCCAAGCTGACGGCGATGGGCGTCGACGGCATAATCACCAACGATCCGCGACTGTTCTGAGTCGCCAGCCGACCCGCGGCTGTTTCTGAGCGCGTTCGCCGCCGGTGAGGCGGCGCGACCAGCCGCGACCGCGCCGCTCAGCCGATCAGGCAGCTGGCGGCCGAGAAGCCGGCGGGGTCTGACCCGGCGAGGCTGTTGCGCCCGGCGCTCGTCGGCCGCGAGGTCTGCGCGAGCACGGTCTTGCCGTGGCGCCACTGAAAGCTGACGACGCCGCGCAGCGTGAAGGCCGGCTGACCGGTCACCGGGTTGAGCATGAAGCTGCGCCCGGCCTGCCGCGCCTGGGCGCCGGTGCCGACGTTGGCGTAGCCCGAGGATGCGCCCTTGGCGAGGTCCGTCCAGGCCTTGGTCGTCATGTTCATGTACTGCAGGCGAAAGCGCATGTACATCGTGTCGTGCGCCTGGTGGTCGCCGGGCATCGACCCGCGGATGCCCAGCGTCTGGGGCTGGTCGGGCGGGTTGCACACGTCGATCGTCGACCACAGCAGGCGCGAGCGAAACAGCGCCGGCGCGTCGATCGCGGCCCTCGCTCGCGCGCTCGCGGACCTGCCGAGCGCGGCGGTCGGCGCCAGCGCGACCAGCGCGCACGCCAGACAGGCCAGCGCGAGCGCCGACGCGCCGATCAGCGCGCGGGCGGGCGTCGACGTTGTTCTGGCTGCCGGAACCATATGCCTGAAGATACCGCCGGCGAGCCCGCAGTTGCGGCCCGTCGCCGGCTGGACGCGGTCGCCGATCGGCCCTTCGGGGCGGAGCCGTTTCGGCGAGCGGATGTGTGTGATATGCCTGCCTGATGGCCGGCATGAGTTCAGGGGAGGTCGTCGAGCTTCTGGCGGGCGTGCCGGTGTTCTCGACGCTCGAGCGCGAGGACCTGCAGCGGATCGCGCAGTTCGCAGTCCCGCGCGAGTTCGAGCCCGGCGAGGTGGTGTTCCGCGAGGGCGACGCCAGCGACACCTGCTACGTCGTCAGCGACGGCCGCGCGCGGGCGATCCGCTCGCACACCGACGGACGCACGCTGACGCTGGCGACGTTCGGGCCCGGCGACTTCTTCGGCGAGCTGGCGCTGTTCGAGGACGAGCGCCGCTCGGCAACGGTGGAGGCGATCGAGCGCACCGGCGTCGTGGCGGTGCTCGGCCCGGACATGCGCCGGCTGATGGCAGAACACGCGGAGATCTCGGCGCGCCTGGTGATCGCCCTGGGCAGGCGCCTGCGCGAGACCAACGAACGGCTCTCGCGCCAGTCCTTTCAGACGGTCCAGAGCCGCGTCGCGGTCGTGCTCAGCCAGCTCGTCGAGCAGGCCACCGCAGAGCGCGACGGCGCAGGCGGCGACGAGGTGGGCGTGCTCGTGACCGCCACGCAGGCCGACCTGGCGCAGCTGGCAGGCTCCTCGCGCGAGTCGGCCAGCCGCTTCCTCGCGGTGCTCGAGCGCGCTGGCGTCATCTCCCAGGGGAGGGGGCGACTGGTCGTGCACGACCCGGAGGCGCTAAAGCAATATGTCTTCTAGGAAGGCGCGCGGACGCCGCCGCGGCAGCAGGCGCCCGGCGCGCGAGCGCTCGGCCGGCGGCGTGGTCGTGCGCGACGGCGAGATCGTCGTGATCGTGCCCACGCGACGCGCCTCGGACGGCTCGCGCGTGACCGCGCTGCCCAAGGGCCACATCGATCCCGGCGAGACGGCGCTGCAGGCGGCCACGCGCGAGGTGCGCGAGGAGACGGGGGTCGTCGGCGAGCCGCTGCAGGAGCTCGGCGAGGCGCGCTACTGGTATCGGCGCGACGGGCAGACGATCCCCAAGTCGGTCACGTTCTTCTTGTTCTCCTACGTCGAGGGCGATACCGCCGATCACGACGACGAGGTCGAGGAGGCGCGCTGGATCGCGATCGAGGATGCGCAGAGCGAGCTCAGTCACGCGGCCGAGCGCGAGATGGTGGCGCAGGCGGCGGCCCACCTGGAGCAAGAGCGCAAAGACCGATAGCCTGCCGTCCGTGCAGGTGCTCAACTTCTACTCGACGATCTTCGCCGACGAGCTCAAGCGGGGACGCAAGACGGCCACGATCCGCCTCGGCGACAAGTCGGGCAAGTACCGCAAGAACCAGGCCGTGCTGGTGACGATCGGCTACCAGTACTCGCCGCGCGAACGGATCTTCGAAGCGGTCATCGATCAGGTGGAGGTGTTGAAGCTCGCCGACCTGTCGCCGCGCGACATCAAGCACGACAATCCCGAGTTCCGCCGCCACGAGGAGCTGATCAGCTTCCTCGAACAGATCTACGGTCGCAGCGTCTCGCCCGAGGACGTCGTCACGGTGGTGCGCTTCTCGCAGATCCGCGACACCCCGACGGGCATGACCGAGGCGATGAAGGGCTACGGCGGCGCGCAGAACTAGGCCGACATCCTCGCGGGCCCTTGCGCATCTGCGCCGTCCGCGTCCGCGTCAGAGGGCTGAGAACTGGCGGTTTCGCTTGCAACTGCCAATCTTTCCTTGATGGAGCCCTGAATCGTCTATAGATTCAGGTAACCGTTGGCACTCTCCGCGGAGAGTGCCAGAGGCGTTCTCGCCCCCGGCAGAAGGGCTGTGGGACCCGCGAGACGCCCGAAGCACTCTCTAGATGGAGGTTTACAGATGAAGCTCAAGCCCCTGGGCGATCGTTTGATCGTGCGGGCGATCGAGGAGGAGCTGACCACCGCGAGTGGCCTCGTACTCCCCGAGACAGCCAAGGAGAAGCCGCAGAAGGGCGAGGTCGTGGCCGCCGGCGATGGCCGGCTCGACGACGACGGCAAGCGCATCCCGCTGGACGTGAAAAAGGGCGACGAGGTCCTTTACAGCAAGTACGGCGGGACCGAGATCAAGATCGACGGGGAGGACCTGCTCGTGTTGCGCGAGTCCGACGTCCTGGCCCTCGTCGAGTCATAAGGAGAACTGAGAACACATGGCTCAAAAGGAGATCAAGTACAGCTCAGAGGCGCGTTCGGCGCTGGAGGCAGGCGTGGACGCGGTCGCCAACGCGGTCAAGGTCACGCTAGGCCCGAAGGGTCGCTACGTGGTGCTCGACAAGAAGTTCGGCGCACCCACGATCACCAACGACGGCGTCACGATCGCTCGTGAGATCGAGGTCGAGGACGTCTTCGAGAACCAGGGCGCGCAGCTCGTGCGCGAGGTCGCCACGGCGACCAACGACGTGGCCGGCGACGGCACGACGACGGCGACCGTGCTGGCCCAGGCGATCGTTCGCCAGGGCCTGAAGAACGTCGCTGCGGGCGCGAACCCGCTGGCGCTCAAGCGCGGCATCGAGAAGGCCGTCGACGAGGTCGTCAAGAACATCGCATCGCAGTCCAAGGAGGTCTCCGGCAAGGACCAGATCGCCCGCGT
>JAXDGQ010000313.1:0-4678 GCA_034664965.1 Solirubrobacteraceae bacterium
TGAGGCAGGCCGCCGAGCAGTCGGGCCGCCGCAGCGCTGGCAACACCCGTCCAGGAATCCCGGGGATTCGAACGTACTCGGGCTTGTCGTCCGAAAAGTACGACATGAGTTGCCCGATCGGAACGCAAGGCACGACCGGATGTTGCCCGGTAGGGGCAGAACACGACGCAGAGGCGGTTGCGATGATGGCTGTTCTTTGGAAGGCGTTGGCGACGGGCCGCTGGGTCGCGAGCATCGAGCCGGGCTTGCATGGGATCGTCGAGCTGCCGCTGCGGTGCGTGTGGAGCGACGCGCGCGACGACTGCTCGTGCCACTCGCGGATCCCGCGGAGCGTCGTCGAGGCGGCCTGGCAGTGCGAGCTGGCGGCGAGCGGCGACCGCGAAGGCCGCTTCTTCCACCTGATCCACGATGGCGGCGTGTGGCAGGCCTACGGCATCGGGACCGGCGAAGTTCGCGGCGTCTACTGCCCGTCGCACAACAGTCAGCGCGCGGCGCGCTCGCGGGCGGCGATCTGTGAGACCGCCGACGTCGCCTACGAGATCCCGCTCGCGGCCTGATCGGCGGGCGCGGGCAGGCCCGCGTTCGCGCTCGAGCGCCCGCTGAGCGGGCGCTCCAGGGCAGGCGGATACGATCAACCGCTTGACGCCCGATCAATCAGAGACCCAGCCGCAAGCCGCCGCCGAGGTCCCCGAGCGGCCGACGCTCGACGGGCTGGAGGAGCGGTGGAGCGAGGTGTGGGAGCGCGAGGGCTGCTACCGCTTCGACCGCTCGGCGCCGCGTGAGCGCGTGTTCTCGATCGACACCCCGCCGCCGACCGTCAGCGGATCCCTGCACGTCGGGCACGTCTTCTCCTACACGCACACCGACGCGGTCGCGCGCTACCAGCGGATGCGCGGCAAGGCGGTCTTCTACCCGATGGGCTGGGACGACAACGGCCTGCCGACAGAGCGGCGCGTGCAGAACCACTTCGGCGTGCGCTGCGACCCGTCGGTCCCCTACGACCCCGACTTCACCCCGCCCGCGGAGCCCTCGGAAAGGGAACCGGTGCCGATCTCGCGGCCGAACTTCGTCGAGCTGTGCCTGCGCCTGACCGAGACCGACGAGCGCGCCTTCGAGGAGCTGTGGCGCGGGCTCGGTCTGTCGGTCGACTGGTCGATGACCTACACGACGATCGGCGCGCGCGCGCAGGGCATTTCCCAGCGCTCCTTCCTCGGGCTGCTCGCCCGCGGCCAGGCCTACCAGCTGGAGGCGCCGACGCTGTGGGACGTCGACTTCCAGACCGCCGTCGCGCAGGCCGAGCTCGAGGACCGCGAGCGTCCCGGCGCGATGAGCCGCGTGCGCTTCCACGTGGCCGGCGCCGACGCGCAAGAGGCGCTGATCGAGACGACGCGCCCGGAGCTGATCCCGGCGTGCGTCGCGCTGCTTGCGCACCCCGACGACGAGCGCCAGCGCGAGCTCGTCGGCAAGGAGGTGCTGACGCCGCTGTTCGGCACGCGCGTGCCGGTGCTCACGCACGCGCTGGTCGATCCGCAGAAGGGCACGGGACTGGTGATGGTGTGCACGTTCGGCGACCTGACCGACGTCGTGTGGTGGCGCGAGCTCGGGCTGCCGGTGCGCTCGGTGCTCGGCCCCGACGGGCGTCTCGCCGACGTCCCGTGGGGCGCCGCCGGCTGGGAGTCCGAGGACGTCGGGCGCGCGCGCCGCGACTACGCCGAGCTGCGCGGCAAGACGGTCAACCAGGCGCGCAAGCGGATCCTCGAGCTGCTCGAGCAGGCGGGCGACATCGTCGGCGAGCCGACGCTGCTGACGCGGGCGGTGAAGTTCTTCGAGAAGGGCGAGCGACCGGTGGAGATCATCACCAGCCGCCAGTGGTTCTTTCGCACCGTGGCCCATCGCGAGGCGCTGCTGGAGCGCGGGCGCGAGCTCGCCTGGCACCCCCCGTACATGCGCGCCCGCTACGAGGACTGGGTCAACGGGCTGACCGGCGACTGGTGCGTGAGCCGCCAGCGCTTCTTCGGCGTGCCGTTTCCGCTGTGGTATCCGCTCGACGCCGCCGGCGCGGTGCTCTACGACGAACCCATAGCCGCGCGCGAGGACCAGCTGCCGGTCGACCCGTCGACCGACGTCCCCGAGGGCTACGCCGCCGAGCAGCGCGGCCGGCCCAACGGCTTCGCGGGCGATCCCGACGTGATGGACACGTGGGCGACCTCGTCGCTGACGCCGCAGATCGCCGGGGGGCACACAGCCGGAACGGCTGGGTCCGGCGAGGACGACGAGCTGTTCGCGAAGGTCTTTCCGATGGACGTGCGCCCGCAGGCGCACGACATCATCAGGACCTGGCTGTTCTCGACGATCCTGCGCTCGCACCTCGACTACGGGGTGCTGCCGTGGCGCAACGCGGCGATCTCCGGCTGGGTGCTCGACCCCGACCGCAAGAAGATGTCCAAGTCCAAGGGCAACGTCGTCACGCCGATGCACCTGCTGGAGGAGTACGGCGCCGACGCAGTGCGCTACTGGGCCGCCAACGGACGCCCGGGGACCGACACGGCGTTCGACGCGCAGCAGATGAAGGTCGGCCGCCGCCTGGCGGTCAAGCTGCTCAACGCCTCGAAGTTCGCGCTAGCCGACCTGCCGCCCGAGGGCCAGTCGCTGAGCAACCCGCTCGATCGCGCGATGGTCGCGCGCCTGGGCGGGGTCGTCGCGGATGCGACGAGCAGCTTCGAGGAGTTCGACTACGCCCGCGCCCTGGAGCGCGTCGAGGGCTTCTTCTGGTGGTACTGCGACTACTACCTCGAGCTGGTCAAGGGCCGGCGCTATGACACCGCCGGCTCGGGGGGCGGCGACGGCGCCGCATCCGACGGCGCCGGCGAGGCGACGGCGTCGGTCAGCCGCGCGCTGAGACGCTCGCTGTCGATCTTCCAGCGCCTGCTCGCGCCGTTTCTGCCGTTCGTCTGCGAGGAGGTGTGGTCGTGGTGGCAGGAGGGGTCGGTCCATCTCGCCAGCTGGCCCGGGGGAGCCGAGCTCGACGCGGCCTTCGGGGGCGCCCAGGCGGCGGATGGCGATCTCGAGAACACTGCGCTCGCGGTCACCGCGGACGTGCTCTCCGAAGTGCGCAAGGCCAAGTCCCAGGCGCGACGGCCGATGCGCGCGCGCGTGACACGGGCCGTCGTGCACGACAGCGCCGAGCGGCTGGCCGCGCTGGAGCTGGGCGCCGAGGATCTGCGCGGGGCCGGGTCGATCGGGACGATCGAGAAGGTGGTGTCGCAGGAGTTCGCAGTCGACGTCGAGCTGGAAGAGGAGACCGCGGACTAGGCGCGCGGCGCGAGCGGTGAGACGACCCGGCACGGCGCCTGCTCGGGTAGGGTCCTGCCGGTGAAACGCACGCTGATAGCCGAGCTGCCGGGGCTGATCGGGCAAAGCGTGAGGCTGCGCGGCTGGGTGCACGCGCTGCGCGATCAGAAGCGGGTGCAGTTCATCGTGCTCCGCGACGAAACGGGCCTCGCGCAGGCGGTGCTGGCGAAGGAGGACCCGCCGAACGAGCTCAACGAGCGCGTGTCGGCGCTGACGGTGGAGTCGGCGGTGACGATCGTGGGCACGGTGGCGGCCGACGAGCGCGTCAATCTCGGCGGCCTGGAGCTGAAGCTCGAGGAGCTGGAGGTCGATTCGCTGGCCGAACCGGAGGTGCCGATCGCGGCGGACTCGGCGCTGGACAAGCGCATCGACTGGCGCTACCTCGACCTGCGCCGCCCAGACCGCAAGCTGATCTTCGAAGTGCAGACGACCGCCGAGCAGGCGATGCGCGAGTTCTGGCGCAAAGAGCGCTTCATCGAGATCCACACGCCGAAGCTGATGGGCTCGGCGAGCGAGTCGGGCGCCGAGCTGTTCAAGGCCGAGTACTTCGATCGCACCGCGTACCTGGCGCAGTCGCCGCAGTTCTACAAGCAGATGGCCATGGCGGCGGGCTTCGGCAAGGTGTTCGAGGTCGGCCCGGTGTTCCGCGCCAACCCCTCGTTCACGTCACGCCACGACACCGAGTTCACGAGCGTCGATGTCGAGATCTCCTGGATCGACTCCCACGAGGACGTGATGTCCTTCGAGGAGCGCTGGCTTGCGCACGTGCTGGCGGTCGTCAAGGAGGAGCACGGCGAGCAGATCGCGCAGACGTTCGACACGGCGCTCGTCGTGCCCGAGCTCCCCTTTCCGCGGATCACCTTGGACGACGCCAAGGACTTGCTGCGCGAGGCCGAGCACGAAGTTCCGCCCGCCGGGCAGGATCTCGATCCGCCCAGCGAGCGCGCGCTGTCGGCGATCGTCTCCGAGCGCCATGGCCACGAGTTCTCCTTCGTCACCGACTACCCGACCTCGGTGCGGCCCTTCTACCACATGCGCTATCCCGACCGGCCGACCGTCACGAAGAGCTTTGACCTGCTCTGGCGGGGCATCGAGCTGACGACCGGCGCCCAGCGCGAGCATCGCCACGACAAGCTGCTCGCCCAGGCCGAGGAGAAGAACGTCGATGTCGGACCGATCCAGTACTACCTCGACTTCTTCCGCTTCGGCGCGCCGCCGCACGGAGGCTTCGGCTTCGGGCTGACGCGACTGCTGATGCAGATGCTCGGGCAGGAGAACGTGCGCGAGGTGACGTTCCTGTATCGCGGGCCGCACCGGCTGGTGCCCT
>JAXDGQ010000314.1:0-2701 GCA_034664965.1 Solirubrobacteraceae bacterium
ACGGTGCGCATCGACGTCGCGCGCCGGCACCGCCGCTACGAGAAGATCGTGCGCAGCTCGAACACGCTGCACGCGCACGACGAGAACAACGATGCCCACGAGGGCGATGTCGTTCGCGTGATCGAGAGCCGCCCGCTGTCGCGCTCAAAGCGCTGGGCCCTGGTGGATGTCCTGGAGCGCGCGCGATGATCCAGAACGAGACCCGGCTGCGCGTGGCCGACAACACGGGCGCGCGCGAGATCCTGTGCATCCGCGTCAAGGGCGGCTCGCAGCGCCGCTATGCCTTCGTCGGCGACGTGATCACCGCGACGGTCAAGCAGGCCAACCCGCAGGGCGCCGTGAAAAAGGGCGAGGTCGTCACGGCGGTGATCGTGCGCACGAAGAAGCCGATCGGCCGCGACGACGGCACCTACATTGCCTTCGACGAGAACGCGGCGGTGATCATCGACGACCAGAACAACCCGCGCGGCACGCGCGTGTTCGGGCCGGTCGCGCGCGAACTGCGCGAGCGCAACTTCATGAAGATCGTCTCGCTGGCGCCGGAGGTCCTGTGATGGCGCGCGCAACGGCGAGCAAGGGCCGCAACAAGCTGAAGATCCGCTCCGACGACCACGTCAGGGTGACGGCTGGCAAGGACCGAGGCAAGACCGGCAAGGTGCTGCGCGTGGAGCCGGCCAAGCAGCGCCTCTACGTCGAGGGCCTCAACATGGTCAAGCGCGCGGTGCGCCCGCAGGTCAACCAGAGCGCCCCCACCCTTCCCGGCTCCGACGGTCAGCTCGGCGGCGTGATCGAGCGCGAGGGGCCGATCCACATCTCCAACGTGATGCTGCTCGACGCCAAAGGCAACCCCACGCGCGTGCGCATCGAGCGCAAGAGCGGCTCGCGCGTGCGCGTCGCCAAGAGCACCGGCGCGGAGCTGGACTGATGGAGGCGGCGACCACCGACGCACCACCGGCACGCTTGAAGGCGCGCTACTTCGAGGAGATCCGCCCGTCGCTGATCGAGCGCTTCGAGTACTCGTCGGTGATGCAGGCGCCGCGCGTGGAGAAGATCACGCTGAACATGGGCGTCGGGCTGGCCAAGCAGGACTCCAAAGTGCTCAAGGCGGCGACCGAACAGCTCGCGACGATCGCCGGCCAGCAGCCGAGCGTGCGGCGCGCGCGCAAGTCGATCGCCGCGTTCAAACTTCGCGAGGGCATGCCCGTGGGGGTGGCGGTGACGCTGCGCGGCGAGCGCGCCTATGAGTTCCTCGACCGCCTCGTCTCGGTCGCGATCCCGCGCATCCGCGACTTCCGCGGGCTGAACCCGCGCTCCTTCGACGGCCGCGGCAACTACTCGATGGGCGTGCGCGAGCAGATCATCTTCCCGGAGATCGACTACGACGCGATCGACCAGGTGCGCGGCCTGGACATCACGATCTCCACGAGCGCCGCCAGCGACCGCGAGGCGTTCGCGCTGCTGCAGGCGCTGGGCATGCCCTTCGCACCGCAGGGTCGGCCCAAGGGCTTTGACCCGCAGGCCGACGAGGCCGAGGCCGAGGCGCGCGCCGCCGCACACGCGGCCAAGCTCGCCGAAGCCCCCGTCGCGCCGGCCAAAGCCGCGCCTGAGACGGCCGAGGAGCCGGCGGCGACCGCGGAGGCGGACGCGTCACCCGAGACAGCCGAGCCCGAGGCCTCGCCCGATTCGGCCGAGGAGGACGCCACGGCCGAGACCGCCGAGCCCGAGGCGCAGCCGGCGGCTGAGACCGCCGAGGCCGAGGCGCCCGAGGACGCAGAGCAGGGCGACGCGCCTGAAGCCGCGGGCGAGGACACCGCCGACGCCGAGAACTCCACACCCGAATCCGAGCAAGCCGCGGAGACCGCCGAGAAGGAGAGCACCGACTGATGGCCAAGACATCTCAGCGCGTAAAACAGACGCGCCCACCGAAGTTCAAAACGCAAGCCTATACTCGGTGCAGCCGTTGCGGCCGTCCGCGCGCGGTGTATCGCAAGTTCGGGGTGTGCCGCATCTGTTTGCGCGAGCTCGCCCACAACGGCCAGATCCCCGGGATGACGAAGTCCTCCTGGTAGCGACGGCGCCACGACTTCTCAGATAGCGACCAAGCCATGTCGATGACAGATCCCATTGCCGATTTCCTCACGCGCGTGCGCAACGCGATCCATGCCGCGCACGAGACGGTCGAGATCCCGGCGTCCAAGGTCAAGAGCGAGCTCGCGCGCATCCTCACCGAGCAGGGTTACATCGACTCCTACACGGTCATCCCCGCGCCCGACGGCGGCGCCGGTCAGTTGCTGCAGATTCGCTTGAAGTACACAGAGGACCGCCGTTCGGCGATCTCCGGGCTGCGTCGCATCTCGCGCCCGGGACAGCGCACGTATGTCGACGCCAAGCACATCCCCAAGGTGCTGGGCGGCATGGGCACTTCGATCGTCTCGACCTCGCACGGTGTGATGACCGGGCACGACGCCCGCTCGGCGGGCGTCGGCGGCGAGGTCCTGGCGCAGGTCTGGTGAGCTGAGCGATGTCTCGAATCGGCAGACAGCCCATTCCGGTGCCAAGCGGCGTGACGGTCTCGATCGAGCCGGACTCCGTCCGCGTGAACGGGCCCAAAGGCGAACTGTCCGAGCGCGTTCACAGCGATATCAAGGTCTCCCAGGAGGGCGAGCAGCTGGTGGTAACGCGACCGACCGACCGCGGTGAA
>JAXDGQ010000315.1:0-5861 GCA_034664965.1 Solirubrobacteraceae bacterium
CGTGCGAGTGGCCGACGAGGTAGAACTGCCCGCCGCGGTAGAGCAGGTGGTACGGGTCCACCTTGCGCGACTCGCGCGCGTCGCGGGCCATCGTGTAGTAGTCGAACAGGATCGTCTTGTTGCGAAAGATCGCCGTCTCGACCTTCGCCAGTCGAGCCGACAGCTCGTGGCCGCCCGCCGATGCGGTGATGCCGAGCGCCACCGAGCGCTGCTCGGGCGCGCGCAGCGGGCTGGGGCGCCCCCAGGTGATCTGCTGCAGCGCCAGGCGCAGCGGCTCGGCGTAGGCGAATTCGCCGTCGAGCAGGCTCAGCGAGGTCTGCAGCGCAGCCAGCTCCTTGTCCGTGAAGGCGATCGCCGGGAGGTGGAAGTTCTCCGGGCGCAGCGAGTAGTTCTCCTGCTCGGCCGCGCCATCGGCCGGGCGATCGACGGTGAGCTGGATACGCAGCGATTCAAGCTCGGAGCGGTCGGCGTAGAAGCGCCGCGCGAACGCGTCTTCGTTCATGCCGCTGTATCCCTCGACGTCGCGGCGGATCTCCAGTGCCGTGACCGGCCGGCGCTCGGCCATCAGGTAGGAGATCAGCGACAGCTGGCGGATCAGCTTCTCGGTGTCCTTGGCCATGGGGTGCGTCCTACGGGAGATCGTGGTCGGAGGGGGACGGGCCGTGGATGGGGGACGCCGCACACGAGCGCAGGCGTGCCACCGATCGGAGACCGGCCAGCACGACGAGCATCGCGGGTGGTGTCCGACGCCGCGGGGCGGCCGCATCGGGCCGCGAGATCTCGTAGGGCGTGCCCATCAACAAGCACCTTAGAACCCGGCGGCGAGACGGTTGCCGCGCGGGGGGACCGCCGAGCCGCTATTTGCGGGTTTTCAGGCGGCTTCGCGGGCGGGCGACGTCGGCAGCGCGATCTGGCCGCCGGCTTCTGCGACGCCCGGCTGCGGCGGCGGGCGCTCGATCGCGGGCGGTGTGGCCGGCGAAGCCTCATCGGACTCGCTGTCGGGCGCAGGGCGCTCGGCGAAGAATGCGCTCCCGGCGATCGCGCGGTCAAAGCCCGACCAGCGCCGGCCCGGCGCCAGCTCCTTCTCCAGACGGTCGAAGCTGCCCAGGCGCCCGCCGAGGTTGTCGATCATGTGCACGAGCGTCGCCTCGCGCGTGCACGGCACGACCGGGCTGCCGTGCTCCAGCGTGCCGTGGTGGGAGAGGATGATGTGCACGACCGCCTGCGCGAGCTGCGCCGGGAAGCCGTCGATGTCCTCGATCGCACGGCGGATGCGGTAGTAGCCGAGCGGGATCTCGCCCTGCAGGCGACCCGCGTCGGTCAGGTCGATGTTCTGCGGATCGGCGGTGTAGGCCTCGAGCTTGCCGATGTCGTGCAGCAGCGCGCCCGTCACCGCCACGTCGCGGTCGATGCCCCCGAACGTCGCGCTGATAGCCGACACCGCCTGCGCGACGCCGAGGCAGTGCTCGAGCAGTCCATGGCGGTAGGCCTGGTGGTAGTACTTCGCCGCCGGCGCGTCGCGATAGCCCTGCCACAGCTCCGAGTCCTCGCCGAACACGCGCTCCAGCAGCAGCCCGAGGTGCGGCTCCTGGACCGTGGCGATCAGCTCGCGGATCTCCCGCTCCATCTGCTCGACGCCGCGCGCCGGGCCATCGAGCAGATCATCCATGGAAAAGGCTCCGGGCTCGGCCGGCTCCAAGCCACGCAGATTGATCTGCGGACCGAAGCGCGGGTGGACGGTATAGCGGCCGCGCACCCGCACGGGCGACCCGGCGCAGGCCAGCTCCTCGACCTCGGCGAGCTCCTCCCAGACCATGCATGCGAGCGCCCCCGTGCGGTCGCCCAGCGCCAGGCGCAGGTACTCGCCGCCGTCGCGGCGCTGGCGGCGCTCGGCCTCGCGCACCAGCAGAACCTGATCGATCTCCACGCCGTCTGTGAGCTCGTTGACGAGCATGTCCTGAAGGTAGATGGGGGCGCGGACGGGACGCGCCGGGCCGCTCCCGGCCGGGTCTGCTAGAAGGGCCAGGCGGTCCATGCCCCCTCCCTTCGCGCTATCCGTGCTCGACCAGTCCCCGATCGCCGAGGGCTCGACCGGTTCACAGGCGCTGCGCAACACGATCGACCTCGCCCGCCTGTGCGACGAGCTTGGCTATCACCGCTACTGGGTCGCCGAGCACCACGGGGGACCGATGCTCGCCGGGCCCAGCCCCGAGGCGCTGATCGGGCCGATCGCCGCCGCGACGTCGCGCATCCGCGTCGGCAGCGGCGGCGTGATGCTCCCCCACTACAGCCCGTTCAAGGTCGCCGAGACGTTCAGCCTGCTCTCCGGGCTGTTCCCGGGGCGGATAGACCTCGCGCTCGGACGCGCCGCCGGCACCGACCCGCTGACCACCTTCGCCCTGCAGCGCGACCGGCGCCAGGCCGCGCCCGACGACTTCCCCCAACAGCTCGCCGAGCTGCTCGCCTATCTCGACGACCGCATGCCCGAGGACCATCCGTTCGCACGGCTGGCAAAGACGCTGCCCGGGCGACCCGAGCAGCCTGAGCGCTGGCTGCTCGGCTCATCCCAGCAGAGCGCCATCTGGGCCGCCGAGCTCGCCCTGCCCTATGCCTTCGCCGATTTCATCAACGCCGCCGGCGCCGAGATCGCCGCGCTGTATCGCGAACGCTTCGCCGAACACGAACACCCCGCCGGGGTCAAGCCGCGCACGGCCGTCGCCGTCTGGGTGATCTGCGCCGAGAGCGACGAGGAGGCGCAGCGGCTGGCCGCCAGCGGGCGGATGACCTTCACGCTGCTGCGCCGCGGCGAGCTGATCGCCGTTCCACCGCCCGACAAGGCGCTCGAGTTCCTCGCCAACGACAAGCCCGTACCGGGCGCGGGGCCGTCGCGGGGCCAGCGTCGCGCCGTCGTCGGGACGCCCGCTGCCGTTCGCTCAGAGCTCGAGGACGTCGCCGCCAAATACGGGGCCGACGAGGTGATCGCCGTGAACATCCTCTACGACCATCAGGCGCGGCGGCGCTCCTACGAGCTGCTGGCGGGGGCCTTCGCTCAGGACTGAGGCCGGCGCGGCGACCGGCCGGCGAGGACGTCTGGCGGGCAGGTCGCATCGAACTGCTCAAGTCGGGCGCGAGTTCTGACGACCTATAGTGCGTGTCATCCCGCATGTTGAAACTCCGCTATCCCGCGGTCTGCGCTGTGTGCGGCACCGCGGTGGCTGCGGGAACCAGCGCGTGGTGGGATAGAACGACGCGCGAGGTCAGGTGTGCCGGCTGCGTAAGCATCGAGGGTCAGCCGGCCACCCACCAACCGCCGGCGGGTGAGCTCGATCCCGGCAGACCGGGAGCGAGTGCGCGCCGCGAGTATCTACGTCGACGGCACAACCGCGAAGCGCGCGTGCGCAAGCGACATCCGCTCATCGGCGGCCTGAGGCTCGCCCTCGAAGGCTCGCCTGGACACGAGACCTCCTTCCTGCGCGGGGCCGTCGGCGAGGAGTCCGTCGCGAGGTCGCTCGTGCGGCGAACCGCGAAGGGCGGCGCGATCATCCTCCACGACCGCGCCATGCCACGCAGTCGCGCCAACATCGATCACCTTGCGATCGCGCCGACCGGCGTGTACGTCATCGACGCCAAGGACATCGCGGGCAAGGTCCGCGTCTCGCGACCGCTCTTCGGCGCCGCCAAGCTGCTCGTCAGGGGACGCAACCGCAGCCGGCTCGTCGACGGGCTCGACCGCCAGGTCGCCGCGGTTCGGCAGGCGCTGAAGGACATGGGTCGCGGCGATGTTCGGACACAGGGAGTGTTCTGCTTCACGGCCAGGGCAGAGCTCCCGCTGCTCGGCCGCCCGGAGATACGCGGACACCGGCTGCATCACCGGCGAGCGCTCGCCAGGAAACTGAACCGGCGTGGGCCTTTGAGCGCAGACGCGATCCAAGGCCTGGCCGACGCGCTGGCGTCTGCCTTTCCGCGCAGATAGATGCTCACCCGGTGCGCTCAGCGAGGTACGCGTCCGCGAGCCGCTTCGGCGCGCGCGCAAGCCAAGCCTCGATGATCACCTCATCGAGGTCAGCGACCGGGATGCGATCGAGCTGCACGAGGATCGCCGCGTACCCTCTGAAGTGCGAGGTGGTGAAGTACACGCGCGGATCATCGGCGAGCAGCGCCTCCTTCGCGCCGAGATGCTCCACCCGCGCGCCGAGGACCGGCCCCTCCGGAGCGGCGTCGCCCAACTCCTCGATTTCCTTGACGCGCAGCGGACGCTCCCACACGAACAGCCTGTCCTTGACACGCCACTGACGCTGTCCCCGTGAGACCCGCTCGCTCGTCTGCGCCAGCGCGAGCGCGATGCGTTTCACGTCCTCCCAGCCGGCCATCCCGCCACACTACTTCGGCGCTGATCGGTGGCCCACGCGCGTTTTCGCCGGCGACCCGCGCTCAGCGCATCCAGCGGATGCTGTTGAGGACGCGCCGTCGCCACTGCTCGTGGCGGGGGCCCAAGCCGGCGGCGTCGGCGAGGATGACGGTGACGGCGACGCCTCCGGCCATCAGCAGGAGCAGTCCGAGAAGCACGTCGCTGGCGACGGTCGAGATACCCGCACCGAGCAGTCCGGCGATCGTCGAGGACCTCACGCCGGCGGGCTTGGGCGCAGGGGCGCTGTAGCTGACCGCCTTCACGCCGCCGGTGGCGCCGAGCTGTCCGCCGCCGAAGCCCGCGCCGATGAACGACGCAACTCCCGCGACGAACTCGCCAATCCGGCTACAGCCGTGCGTGCTCGCCGCGGCGCGCAATTCGCGAACGGCCTGCGTTTCCAGGCGAGCGAAGCGTGCCTGTCCGAGGTGCAGTCGCGTGGCCACCGCACGCGGCCCGAGCGGCCTCGACGCGCGGAGGCCGGTCCGCAGTTCAAGCAGCTCGCGCTGGGCCGTGGGCAGGACGCCCAAGCACCCCTGAAAGCGCGCGACCTCCGCTTTGAGCATGCGCTCGCGGCGCGCGATGCGCGCCCGCGCGCGGCGTCCGGGATGTCCTTCGGAGGCGGGCAGCTGCCCGTAGCCGATGCCGGCGTACGCGCTGAGCGGTCCCGGCGCCGTGCCCAGACTTCCGCCGCCGAGCGCTCCCGAGCCGCCACCGGCGGAGGTCATGCCCTGCCCCGCGACGGCTTTGCCCGTCGAGCTCGACTGCGTCGGGCTCGTGCTGCGCCCGGACGAGCTCGAGGTGGTGCCCGTCGCGACTGACGCGCCGCTGACGGACACGGAGCCCGTACTCGTGCCCACAGCGACGCTCGGCGTTTTCGTGCTGATCGCCGTGCTCGGAGCCGTAGCGGTCGTTTTGACCGTGACCGTCGGCGTTTTGATCGGCACCGTCGGTGTTTTGACAGGAATGGTCGGTGTTTTGACCGTAACCGTGGGGGTTTTTACGGGAACGCTCGGCGTGGTGACGGTGACCGGGGGCGTTTTGACCGTGACCGTGGGCACCGTGACGGTGGGGGCCGTGACGGTGACGCCAACCAGGTCCAGCGACGACGCCGGCGAGGCGATCGCCAGCGCTGCGACGGCCACGGCCGCACAGACTGGCGCTACCGCTTTTCGGGCTTGGAGCATCGAGCCATCCCTAACTCGTAGAACATTCGTCCACTCAGGTCAGGGTTTGTTTACCCGCTCACGTCGTTCCTACGCAAAGGCGCGAGCGCCCGGCAGGTTTGTGTGGCGCTCGTCGCGCCCGGAGACGACGAGCTGCCTGCTTAGGGCACCAGCCGGTGCGGCCCGCGATACAGGAACGTCACCTCGCGCACGTTCTCCTGCCCGAGCATCTGCATCAGCAGTCGCGTCAGCCCGAAGCCGAAGCCTCCGTGCGGCGGCGCGCCGAAGCG
>JAXDGQ010000316.1:0-5979 GCA_034664965.1 Solirubrobacteraceae bacterium
AATAGAACCCCCGAGGAACGATCGACGTGCCTACTCTCATCCCGTGGCAACACTGCGGCGCCTTCATCGCCGTGCTCGCGACCGCACTCGCTGCTGGCTGTGGTTCCGCGCAGGAGGCGGCCCCTCGTGCGGGCGTCGTCCCTGTGACAGAGCGGGACTTCAAGATCTCGGCGCCCAAACAGCTCGCGGCGGGGGACATCTTGCTACGCGCGCACAACCAGGGACCGGATGAGCATGAGCTGATCGTCGCGAGGATCGGGTCGTTGGGTCTTCCGCTGCGAAGCGACGGCTTGACGCTTGACGAGGAGGCCCTTCAGCACAGCGAGGTCGGTGTGCTCGAGCCGGGATCGCCCGGCTCAGACCGAGACCTTGCAGTCAAGCTGGCGCCGGGTCGCTACGTCTTCTTCTGCAATATGGCCGGGCACTACATGGGCGGAATGCACACGGAGGTGGTAGTGCAGTGATGCCGCGGCGGACACGCGCATTTCGACCATTCTCCTCCGGCGGCGGACGCACGGTGGCCGCGATCCTCGGTACGTTCGCGCTCATCTTCGGGTTGAGCGTGGCGCTGTCGATCATGGCGACAGACCACTCACGCGGTCGCGCGGCCGTCGTGCAGGTTGCCGACCGCCAGCGCACCTTGGCCGAGCGCTACGTCGAGAGCGTCCTTCTCGTGCGCGCCCATCACCAGGCTGATCCCGCGACGCTTGGCTCGCTGCTCCGCTCCAGCGCGGGTGTCCTGCTCGACGGCGGCACCGCGCCGGCGGTGCCCGGAGACGACGACGAGACAAAGCTGCCAGCGGCGCGCGGCAGCGTCCTGCGCAGCCAGCTTGCTCAAGAGGAGCGCCTGGCCAATGACCTGACGGCGTCGGGAGCTGCCTTGCTGGCCCGACGCCCCCTCACGTCAGTTCCGCTAACGGCAAAGGAGGGCCTGCAAGCGACCGATCCGATCGAGCGGCTGCGCGTGATCGCCGCACTGACCTCCAACGTCTCGCTCAACGCAGCCCGCACGATCGCCTCCAACGACGACCAGAACATCACGAATCTGATCACGATGCAGGTCGCGCTCGGAGCCGGGGGCCTTCTCGCCTCGCTGTTGCTCGCGTGGGCCCTTGTCGCATCAACGCGGCGACGGACTTGGCACTTCCGCAGCCTTGTGAACTCCTCCACGGACCTCGTTGCAGTGCTTGGCTCAGGCGGTTGCCGATACGCGAGTCGATCGCTCGGCGCCTTGGTCGGTCGCCCCGAAGCCGAGCTGCTGCGAGGGGGCTTCGAGCGGCTCGTCCACGACGACGACCGCGCTGCGGTGAGATCCGCCACGTCGACGGGCCAACCGCATGAGCTGGTCTTCCGAATGCTCAACCAGCGTGGCGAATGGCGGCACCTTGAGGCGCACATCACCGACCTGCGCGATGATCGCCACGTTGGCGGCGTGGTGCTCAATGCACGTGACATCAGCGAGCGCGTCAAGCTCGAGCGCGAGGTCTCTCAGCAAGCCGAGCGGGACAAGTTCGGAGGCCAGCTGATCGAGGCGCTGGAGATGGCGGACGAAGAGGGCTCGGCCTACGACGTTGTCGAGCGGGCCATGACAGAGATCTCCGCAGCCACACCGATGGAGCTGCTGTTGTCAGACTCCAGCCGCGCACATCTGAAGCGCGTCGCTACGAGTCCGTCTGCCGGAGCTCCTGAATGTCCGGTGGAGTCGCCGTTCTCCTGCGCGGCGGTGCGCCGCGGCAGCGCAGTCGTGTTCGACTCGAGCGAGGCGCTGAACGCCTGTCCGAAGTTGCGCGATCGCCCGGGCGGGGCGTGCTCGGCGGCCTGTGTGCCGGTCGGTTTCATGGGCCGCGCTCTGGGCGTCCTGCACGTCACGGCCCCCGAGGGCGCACCGCCGGACGCCCTGGCGGTGGAGCAGCTTACGGTGCTGGCGACACAGGCCGGCGCGAGGATCGGCACCGTCCGCGCATTTGAGAAGTCTCAACTGCAGGCGGCCACTGACGGGCTAACCGGCCTTGCCAATCGCCGGACCACGCAGGCCCAGCTTCGCGGCCTGATCAAAGGTGCACGTGACTTCGCGGTCGCCTTCGCCGATCTCGATGAATTCAAGAAGCTCAACGACAAGCATGGCCACGAGGCCGGGGACCGCGCACTGCGGCTATTCGCCCAGGTCTGCCAGAGCGTCCTGCGCGAGCAGGACGTCGTCGCTCGCTGGGGAGGCGAGGAGTTCATCATCGTTCTCCCCGATCTCGATCGCCAACGCGCGCTCTCGGTGCTCGAGCGTATTCGCGAGCGGCTGGCGGAGGCGCATGCCGGCAATCACCCGCGTTTCACAGCGAGTTTCGGGCTCACCGATTCGAGCGAGGCCGAGTCGCTCGACGAGCTCCTGCTAATCGCCGACGCCGCACTTTATGACTCCAAGGCGGCCGGTCGTGACCGAATCACCGTCGGCGCACCTCTCGTGAGCGCGGCGATATCGGCGGCCGATTCGAACACTGTGAGCGCACAGGGGCACGAGCGCCAAGGCGCCCAGCGTCGGCGTCCGGCGCTCCACACGGCTGTGGACGAAGAGGACCCGAGCGGCGTGGATATCCACTGAGTCGCTCGCAGCGCGGGGGATGCCCTAAGGCGAGACCTTCTCGTCGCCGTCTCCGTTACGGGAGGCCTCGAACATGAACACCTCGAAGATGACGTTCTCCTTCGCGTCAAGCGCGCTCACGAAGGAGCGCACCTTGCGACCTACGAGCTGCTCGATCGTCGTTACGAACTCCTCCTCGGTGCCCACCTGAAGGGCGGTGCGCTGGTCGCGCACCTGTTCGGCTTTGCCCATCTCGATCAGCTTCTCCTCCGCTGGGAGCAGGACGTTCTCGAGGACGCACACGAGCACCTCTCTGCCGGCGAAGAAGGCGCGCGAGCGCGTCGGCCCTCGCCCGAACTGCGTCTTGTGCAGCCGCACCATGGCGTTCGATACCGCCAGCGTCTTGGAGTCGCCGTGCTGTGTCTGGTCCGTCTCGGCCATCCGCTCCTCACCCCCTGTTCGATTGCAGGCGCGAAAGGCTAGCCGTTCGCGAGCCGACGCGTTTCAGGCCGTCGGTAGGGGCAGGGCAAGGTCGGCTCGGGTTGGCAGCTGCCATCTCCGCGCTCGGGGGCTTGCCCGCATTGCGCTCGGGCTGCGCCGGGCCAGCGGTCGAGGTCGATCAAGCTTCAGTCAGCCCGAAGCGCGGGCCGCAGCGCTTCTACGCCGTCACTCAGAGCGTCGGTCCATGGCGAGCGCCTCGTCGTGGCCGTTTTCGCTCGCGTCCGGGTCCGTTTGCCGTGCCTCGTCGTGATAGGAGCGTGCGGACTCCGACAGGCGCTCTGCCTCGACCGCTTGCCTGTCTGCGGCCGCCTGACCCTGGCGGGCCTGTGCGGCTCGTTCCTCGGCTTCGGCTTGGGCACGGCGTGACTCTGCGGCGTGCTCGTCCGCAGACGCCCGCGCGCTTTCGGCTTGAATCGAGCGGCTTTGCGCCTGCTGGCGCAGCTCGCCGGCCTCCTCACGGCGACGCTCGTCACGGCGGCGACCGCCGACTCGCGCTGCGACCACCACGAGCGCTACCACGACTATCGCGGCGGCGATGATTGCGATTACAGCTCCAGTACTCACAGCTAGCCTCCACTCGTCTCCGTTTACGCTAGTAGGGGACTACCCGCCCCGCGCGGCTGGAAACGCGCCCGGCGCGGCGGTATCTGAAACCAGGTTGAGCCGGCGCCGGGCGCCGGCGGAGATCCAGGCGCTCCGGCCCGGGACAACTCCCGTCCACCGACGGCTCGCCCGCAGGCAGCAGCTTCCTACGCTGTACGGAGCCCATTGCACCTGCAACGGCCCGTGCGGCGCGCATGTCTCGGCACGTGACGGGTAGTGAGGTCTGTCATGGAATACGGCGGAAGTGGATTGTGACGGCGCTCGAGCCGGCCAGCTTTGAGGTCGAGCGCTTCGAGCTTGCCGACAACGCCTGCCTCGAGCTGCGCGGTCGATGGTTCGGAGTTCGCGGCCGGCGCTTCATGCGCCCAGCCCTGACCTCCGTGGCCGACGGCCGCGAGCAGCGAATCTTGGCCGTGCTGGACCACAAGCCGTGGAACGCCGAGGACGGCGCAACCTGGCTCGCGGCCTTTCCCTGCTCGACCGATCCTGCCGCTCTGGCTGACCCGGAGCTAACCGTCGCCCCGGGCGTGACGGTTCCACTGCCGCCGCCCTCGACGCCCGCTGCCGGCCGGCGCCCGCGGCGCGGCGCCTCGCGACGCCCAGCCCCGCGACAGACGCACACGGGGGCCGACGGCCCTACCAAACCGGGACCCGTGGACGATCGCGGCGAGCCCGACAGCCGGCTGCGGCTCGAGCACGACGCGGCGCTGCGATCCCGCGACGAGGCGGTCTCCGAGCTTGACGCGGTGAAGCGCGAGCGTGAGCAGTTGCTTGGCGAACGCCGACAGGCACGCGAGGCGCTCGCCGAGCGGCACGAGTCGATCGAGGCAGAGGTCCGGCTGCGCATCGCGGACCTGCGTGCCGAGGCCGAGCACGAGCGAGCAGGGGCGCGCAGGGCGGCGCAGACTGCCCGCGAGCGCGACGAGGCGCGAGCCGCGCGCGACGAGGCGGCCCGCGAACGCGACGAGGCCCGCGGCGAGCGCGACGATGCGCAGCGGGCGCGCAACCGAATGCTCGCCGAGCGCGACACTGCGCGTAGCGATGTCGAGGAGGTCACCCGGCAATGGGAGCTGACCGCCGGGCTCGGAAGTCGCCGAACGCTGGAGCGCGACGCAGTCGCCGTCGAACGCGATCGCCTGGCGCGCGAGCGCGACACGATCGTCGCACGGGCGGATCGCACCGCCCGCGCGCGCGACACGGCGCTGGAGGAACGCGACCGCATTGCCCGCGAGCGCGACAGGGCAATGGAGGCGTGCGACCGCATCGCCGGCGAGCGCGACAGGGCTATGGAGGAGCGCGACCGCATCGCCGGCGAGCGGGACAGGGCTATGGAGGAGCGCGACCGAGGGGTCGAGACGCCAACGCTCGTGCTGACCGAGCGCGAGCGGCTCGAGTCCGAGGCACCGCCGGCCTTGGCCGATCACGCGCCGCTAACGCCGCGGGCGCAGCGAACCGGGCGCAGGCATGGAACCGTTGAGACGGGGTCCGTGGCACCCGGAGGCCCATCGTCGGGACCGCACGACGCGACAGACATGTGGCTGACGCGACTGCTCGCCGTGTCGGCGTTGCTGATCGCCGTCGTCATCCTCGCGGTGCTTCTGCTGGCGCAATGAGCGCTCGGCGCCGGGCCTCACGAGTCAACTAGCTTGCGCGTACCCCTTCAGGCCGCCGAAGTCGAGCAGCACGCACGCCTCGTCGCCGACGATCCACGCGTCGTGTCCCGGGGGCATGTGAAAGGCGTCTCCCGGGCCGAACTCCTGTTCGGTCCCGTCGTCCATCTTGAGCGCCATGCGCCCCTCCACGACGTAGCCGATGTGCTCGACCTGACACGAGTCGGTGCCCGCGATCGGCTTGACGTGCTCCGACCACCGCCACCCGGGCTCGAACGTCCCCCTGCCGACGCTGTGGCCGTTTAGGTCCACCAGCTCTACTCGGCCCATACTCCCGACGAACTCGCGCACCTCATCAGGACTCTCGAAGCGCTTGCCGGCAAGCTCTGCCATGTTGATCACCCCTCACGGGTTGGAATGCATTACGCCGACTCTATTGCCCGAGAGCCGCCGTGTTCGCTCAGCGCCGAAGCCGCCCGCCCGCCGCCGCCCGCCTTACGCCGGCCTACGCCCGGTTAGGGCTGGATGGCCGTAGGCGCCCCGGCCACGCGCGGCTGCCACCCCCCCCACCCGCGACTCGGCATGCGGCTGAGAGCGAAGAACACCGTCCCGGTGATCGCCGCGCCGGCGACGGCGTCGGCGAGGAAGTGATTGCCGGTGGCCATCACGGCGAACGTGGTGAGCAACGGGTAG
>JAXDGQ010000317.1:0-6358 GCA_034664965.1 Solirubrobacteraceae bacterium
CGTGCGGACCCAGCAGCCGGGCTTCGCCGTCGCGCGTGGCGCAGAACAGCTCGTTGCGGTTTGCGTCATACACCGCTCCGGCGATCGTCCCCGCGTCGTCGCGCACCGCCACGCTGACCGACCACTGGGGAATGCCGAAGAGGAAGTTGACGGTCCCGTCGAGCGGGTCGACGACCCAGCTCAGACCGCTGCTGCCCTGCTCGGAGGTCCCCTCCTCCTCGCCCACGAAGCCGTCGTCGGGCCGGCGCTGGGCCAGCAGGGCGCGGATCGCCCGCTGCGAGGCCACGTCGGCCTCGCTGACCAGATCCGTCGGTGTGCTCTTGCTCGCCACCTGGCGCTCCGCCCCTCGGCGGGCGCGCTCGGCGAGCAGCCCGCCGGCCATGCGCGAGGCCTCGACCGCCAGTGCCAGCAGCGCCTCGGCGTCATCCGAAGCCGCGCCAGAGCGCGACGGCGGCTGCGCGGCGCTCACTCGATCTCCGGCGGGTGCAGCTGCGCCCACGGGCGCTCGGCCTCGATCTGCGCGGCGAGCGACAGCAGCGTCGTCTCGTCGTTGGGCCGGCCGACGAGCTGCACGGCGCGCGGCAGACCGTCCGCGCCGAAGCCCGCGGGCACCGACGCGGCGGGCTGGCCGGTGGCGTTCCACACGCCGTTGTAGGGCACCATGCCGGCGATGGCGTTGAGCGTCCACAGCGCGCCGCGGCCGTGCAGGCGCCCGATGCGCGGCGGCGGCGTCGCCGTCGCCGGGGTGATCAGCACGTCGTGATCGTCGAACACGCGGTTCAGCCGGCGCGCGAGCTCGGCCTCGCCGGCGAGCACGCGCTGCAGCAGCGCCGGCGTGATCAGGCCGCCCAGCCGGGCCATTCCGCGCGTGCGCCGTTCCAGGCGCTCGGGATGGGGCATTGCGCGCGCGTCGTCGTGCACGCCGCGGACGTACCGCGGGATCAGCCCGGCGACCACGCCGGCCCCGTATTCGGGATCGCGCTCTGAGACCTCGTGCCCCAGCGAGCGCAGCAGCTCGACTGTCTGCGCCAGCGCCCGCTCGGCGTCGCCGTCCAGCTTGGTGATCACGCCCGGCGGCAGGCGCGTGGAGAAGGCGATCCGCAGCCTCCCCGGGGTGGTCGCGGCGGCCTGCGCAAAGGACATCGGCGGCGCCGGGGCGCTGTCGAGGTCGACGTCGCTCGGCCCTGAGGCGACGTCGTGGAACAGCGCCGTGTCGGCGACGCGCCGCGTCAGCACCCCGTTGACCGAGAGCCCGTGCCAGGCGCGCGGTCGCGGCGCCAGTGGCACGCGCCCGCGCTGGGGCTTGAGGCCGAACAGGCCGCACCACGCGGCCGGAATGCGGATCGAGCCCGCCCCGTCGGAGCCCAGCGCAGCGCCGACGAGCCCCGCCGCGACCGCCGCGGCGCTGCCGCCGCTCGATCCCCCCGGCGCGCGCTGCAGATCCCAGGGGTTGCGCGTTGCGCCGAACGTCGCCGTCTCGGTGAATGGCCAGATGCACAGCTCGGGCACGTTCGTCTTGCCGACGATCACCGCGCCTGCCGCGCGCAGGCGACGCACGACCTCGGCGTCCGCGCGCGCCGCGTCGCCGTGCGCGTTGGTGCCCAGGGCCGTCACCTCGCCGGCCACGTCGATGTCGTCCTTGACGGCGAACGGCACGCCGAGCAGCGGCCGCCCGGCTGCGGCCTCGCCTCCGCCGGACTTGTGGCGCCCGCCCGCCGCGCGGCGGGCGTCGGCCTGGTCGGCCTCCAGCAGGGCGCGCTCGGCGAAGACCACTCGAAACGCGTTCAAGCGCGGCTGCGCCCGCTCGATCCGCCGCAGGCAGAGCTCGACGAGCTCGCGCGAGGACAGCGCGCCTTCGTCGATCAGCTCGGCCTGGCGGACGATTCCGGCGAAGGCGATCTCAGATGCGTCCATCGGCGAGCCAATCTATTGAAAATCCGAGCCCGCGCGCCGATGGTCCCCATAGGATGCCCGCGGAGCGCCACGCGGGCTCGGGGGGCATGGCGAAGCGGCCATCGACGAGCTCGCAGGCGCTGGGGGTCCGACCAGGTCAACCGCAACAGGGGAGTGTGCGCCCATGTCCTATCCAGTCACCTTCGAGGCCGACTATGCCGAGCAACGCAACCGGCTGACCACCTTCTTCAGGCTGCTGCTGATGATTCCGGTGGCGATCGTGCTGTACGTGTTCGGGATCGTGGCCTTCATCGCGATCGTGATCGCCTGGTTTGCGATCGTCATCACCGGCCGCTACCCGAAGGGCCTGTACAACTTCGTCGCCGACTTCAACCGCTTCCTCGCACGCGTGACCGCATACGCCGTGCTGCTGACCGACCCCTACCCGCCGTTCAGCGGCGGCGCCGATCCGGCCTACCCGGTGCGCATGCAGTTCGCCGGCCCGCTGGAGGGCTACAACCGGCTGAAGACGCTCTTCCGCCTGATTCTGGCGATCCCGATCATGGTCATGCGCTATGTCATGGGCCTGCTGCTGGAGATCGGCGCGATCGCGGCCTGGTTCGTGATCCTCGTCACCGGCAAGATGCCGCGGGGGCTGTTCGATCTGATGGTGCTCGCAAACTCCTACACGG
Source organism: Solirubrobacteraceae bacterium (assembly GCA_034664965.1). GTDB lineage: Bacteria > Actinomycetota > Thermoleophilia > Solirubrobacterales > Solirubrobacteraceae > Palsa-744. The sequence continues at coordinate 2,586 of JAXDGQ010000317.1, forward strand.
CGCGCAGCGACGCCTACCTCTACCTGCTGACCGAGACCTACCCGCCGTTCCAGGACGACACGACGCGCACCGCCGGAACGCCCGGGCCGACGATTCCCGAGGCGCCGCCGGCGATCTAGCACGACCGCGCCGGACGGCGCCGGACGACCTCCGCTAAACCGGTGTCACCGGGTTGTGCTTGGCCGGCCACGTCCGCCGCTTGGAGGCAGCATGCGCGAAGCGGCGGGCGAGCTCGGCGCGCAGCTGGGACGGGTCGATGACCGCGTCGACGACGAGCTCGGAGGCGAGGTGCAGGATGTCGATGTCCTCGGCGTACTCGGTGCGCAGCTCCTCCGTGCGCCGCGCGCGCTCGGACTCGTCGTCGATCGCCTGCAGCTGGTTGAAGTAGACGGCGTTGATCGCCGCCTGGGGGCCCATCACGGCGATCGAGGCGCTCGGCAGCGCCAGGCAGCAGTCGGGCTCGAAGGCCGGACCGGCCATCGCGTAGAGCCCGGCGCCGTAGGCCTTGCGCACGATCACCGAGATCTTCGGCACGGTCGCCTCGCTGACCGCGCTGATCATCTTCGCCCCGTGTCGGATGATGCCCTCGCGCTCCACCTGCGTGCCGATCATGAAACCCGGCACGTCGGCGAGAAACAGCAGGGGCACGTTGAACGCGTTGCACGTGGCGATGAAGCGCGCGGCCTTGTCGGCGGAGTCGCCGAACAGCACTCCGCCCTTGTGCTTTGGCTGATTGGCGACGATCCCGAGCGCTCGGCCATGCAGGCGCGCGAAGCCGATGACCAGCTCCTTGGCCCAGCGCGGGTGGATCTCCAGCAGCGATCCCTCGTCGACGAGCGCCTCGATCAGCGCCTTGATGTCAAACGGCTTGTTCTCGTCAGCCGGGATCAGCTCGGCGATCGGCTGCGCTCCCGGCGCCGGCGGCTCGGGTTTGGCCGGCGGCGGGTGCTGCTCCCAGTTGCTCGGCAGGTAGGAGAGATAGCGGCGCGCCGTGTCGATTCCCTCCTCGTCTGACTCGACCAGCTGATGCCCGCAGCCGGACACGCCCGTGTGCATGCGCGCGCCCCCCATCTCCTCGAGGCTGACCTTCTCGCCGATCACCATCTCGGCCATGCGCGGTGAGCCGAGGTACATCGATGCGTTGCCCTCGCGCATGATCACCACATCGCAGAACGCCGGGATGTACGCACCGCCGGCAGCGCTCGGCCCGAACAGCACGCACACCTGCGGTACGACCCCCGAAAGCTTGACCTGGTTGTAAAAGATCCGCCCGGCCCCCCGGCGCCCGGGGAACATCTGCACCTGCTCGGTGATCCGCGCGCCGGCCGAATCCACCAGGTAGACGAGCGGCACGCTCAGGCTCATCGCGCGCTCCTGGATGCGCAGGATCTTCTCCACCGTCTTCGGGCCCCACGACCCGGCCTTGACGGTCGGATCGTTGGCCATCAGCGCCACCGGGCGCCCTGCCACCGTGCCGACTCCTGTGACCACGCCGTCGGCGCCGAGGCCGTCCTCCTGCCAGTTGGCCAGCAGCGCCTCCTCGGCGAAGCTGCCCTCGTCGACGAGCAGCGAGATGCGCTCGCGCACGCCCAGCTTGCCCTGCTCGCCGGCCTTCTCGTGGTGACGTTGCGGTCCGCCGCTGAGGGCTCGCTCGGTCGCGTCCTCCAGCGCGCTCATCGCTACAGCGCCGCGTTGAGCTGCGGCGACTCGCCCGAGTAGTCGTAGAAGCCCTTGCCCGACTTGCGTCCGTACCAGCCGGCGCTGAGCATCTTGCGCAGCACCGGCGGGTGCGCGAAGCGCCGCTCGCGGAACTCGTCGAACAGCACGTCGCAGATCGAGCCGAGCGTGTCCAGCCCGACGAAGTCGGCGAGCGTCAACGGCCCCATCGGGTGGCCGGCGCCGGCCTTCATCGCCTCGTCGATCTCGGCGATCGAGCCGACGCTCTCTTCCAGCGCGCGGATCGCGTCGAGCATGTACGGGACGAGCAGCCGGTTGACGATGAACCCGGCTTTGTCCTTCGTCGGGATCGCCAGCTTGCCCTCCGAGCCCACGAATTCAAGCGCCGTGTCGAACGTGTCGTCGTCGGTGGTCACGCAGCGCACGACCTCGACGAGCTTCATCACCTGCGCGGGGTTGAAGTAGTGCAGCCCGACGAAGCGCTCCGGGCGGCCTGTCGCCGCGGCCTGGTCGATCACGGCGAGCGAAGACGTGTTCGTGGCGAAGATCGCCTCTGGCTTGACGATCTCGTCGACCTCCTTCCACATCTCCAGCTTCAGCGCGAGGTTCTCGGTGATCGCCTCGATCACCAGATCGCAGGCCGCCAGCTCGCGGTAGTGGGTCGTGCCGTGGATGCGCGCGCGCACGGCGTCGGCATCCTCCTGGCTGGACTTGGCCTTCTCGACAGCGCGCGCGAGCTGCTTCTCGATCTTGGCCAGGCCCTTGGCCAGCGTCTGCTCGTCGACCTCGCGCAGCACCACGTCATGCCCCGACTGCGCGGCCACCTGTGCGATCCCATGGCCCATCAGTCCCGCTCCGAGCACTCCCACCTTCTCGATCTGCTGCGCCATTGGGCCTCCCCATCGGTTCTCTGGTTGCCGCGGAGCCTATTACGCGTCGCCTGCGCGGCTCGCCGCGGCCGGCCTCGGGCAAGCGCCGGCGGGGACGCCGGGAAGCTTCCGCCGCGGCCGGCGTCTGAGAAGGGTGAACGCCGTCCTCCGCCCGGGTGCAACCCCCCAGCGCCCGGGCGGTCGCAGCACGCGGCCGGCGTCCAGCGGAGCTGGTCTCGCTGGTCCTGCCCCCGATCCGGGCGGGGCCAGCGGGATCGGCTCCGCGACCTGCGATCGCACGGCGGGGCGCGTCGGCGGTAGCCTCAGCGCATGCACCGCCCCATCCGGGGCGCGAACCCGATCGCCAGGAGCCAACGATGAGCATCGTCGTCACCGAGGACCGCGGCGCCGTGCGCCACGTCATCCTCAATCGCCCGGAGAAGCGCAACGCGATGAACCAGGAGCTGCTGCGCGCGCTCGGCGGCGCGCTGCGCGAGGCGGCCGCCGACAGCGACGTGCACTGCGTCGTGCTGCGCGGCGAAGGCCCGGTGTTCTCCGCCGGCGTCGACCTCGTCGAGCTCGCGCAGTCTGCCGGGCAGCCCGGCCATCTTCGCCCCTTTCGCAAAGTCTTCCTCGACTGCCCCAACCTCTGCGAAGAGATGGCCAAGCCGGTCGTCTGCCAGATCCACCGCACGTGCGTTGGCGGCGCGCTGGAGGTGGCGCTCGGCTGCGACCTGCGCGTCGCCTCCAGTGACGCCCAGTTCGGCCTGCCGGAGGTCAAGTTCGGGCTCATCCCCGACGTCGGCGGCTCTACGCGCCTGCCGGCGCTCGTCGGGCTCGGCCGCGCCAAGGAGCTGATCATGACGGCGCGCACGATCGACGCCGCCGAGGCCGAGCGCATCGGGCTGATCAACCGCGTGGTCGCGCCCGATCAGCTCGAGCAGGCCACGCAGGCGCTGGTGGACGAGCTGCTGGCCAATTCGCACGTCGCCGTGGGACGCGCCAAGCGCGTGATCGACGCCTCGGCCCGTCCGGCGCTCGCGCAGACGCTGGAGATGGAGGTCGCCGTGCAGGAGTACTGCGTCGCCGCCGCCCGCGAGAGTGCGCGCGAGGCCGAGCAGGCGCAGGACGCGGCGCCGGTCGCCGGTTAGGCGGCGAATCGCCGCGGCGGGCGCGCGTCCGGCTCTGCTTTGAACGCAGAGCGATAGCGATGGTATCTACGCCGCG
>JAXDGQ010000318.1:0-2878 GCA_034664965.1 Solirubrobacteraceae bacterium
CGCGAGGCCCACCCGTGGACCAACCGAGAGGCGACCACGTCTGAGGCGATCCCCGCGTCGCTGCTCGTGCTCGGCGGCGGCGTCGTCGCGGTCGAGCTGGCGCAGGCGTACGTCTCGCTCGGCGCGCGCGTGACGATCGTCGAGGCGCTCGACCGCTTGATCTCGCGGGAGGAGGAGCTCGCCTCGGCGCTCGTGCGCGACTCGCTGCAGGACCGCGGTGTCGACGTCGTGCTCGGCGTGAAGGCCACCGCGGTAAGGCGCGAGACCGGCTCCTCGTCGCGCGGTCCGGTGACGCTGGAGCTGCAGGACGGGCGATCGCTGACCGCCGACGAGCTGCTCGTGGCGGTGGGCCGCGAGCCGCGCACCGCCTCGCTCGGTCTGGACTCGCTCGGCATGACGGAGGGGGGATTCATCGATGTCGACGACACCATGCGCGTGCCCGGGCACGAGTGGCTGTACGTGATCGGGGACGCCAACGGGAGGGTGCTGCTCACGCACATGGGCAAGTACCAGGGGCGCCTGGCCGCCGATCACATCCTCGGCCGAGCCGTGTCGCTGCGCTCGGACGGCCCGCTGTCGCCGCGCGTGATCTTCACCGAGCCGCAGGTCGCGGCCGTCGGGCACACGTTGGCGAGCGCCAGATCGGCCGGCCTGAGCGTGCGCGCGGTCGACCAGTCGATCGACGCGGTCGCCGGTGCGAGCTTCGTCGGCCATGGCGCTCCTGGCATGGCGCGCATCGTCATCGACGAGGACCGTCAGGTTCTGGTCGGCGCGACATTCGCGGGTGTCGAGGTCGCCGACTGGCTGCACGCGGCGACGATTGCGGTGATCGGCGAGGTTCCGCTGGATCGGCTGGCGCACGCGGTTCCCTGCTTCCCGACCCGCAGCGAGGTGTGGCTGCGCCTGATCGAAAGCGCCAGCGGCTGAGTTTTGGCGCCGGCGCGGGTCGATGACCGCGCTGCGCGCCAGGCGCGCGGCGGCACGGCGCGGGCGCTGAGAAGGGACCTTGCCCGAGCGTACGCCCCCGTTATGCTGGGCGCCCGCATCGACTACAGGGAGGAAGCAAGATGGCCAAGAGCCCGCAGCCTGGTGAGCCGGCGCCGGACTTCGAGCTGCCCGGCACCGACGGTCAATTTCGCCTGTCCGAGCACCGCGGCGAGCGCGTGGTGCTGCTGTTCTACCCGGGCGACAACACGATGGTCTGCACCAAACAGTTCTGCTCCTATCGCGACCGCGGCGGCGACTTCGCCTCGCTGAACGCGACCGTGCTGGGTATCTCCTCGCAGGATCTGGCCTCGCACGAGGAGTTCGTCGCCAAGCACGGGCTCAACGTCCCGCTGCTGGCGGATGTCGACAGGGACGTCGCCAAAGCCTACGGCGCCTTCTCGCCCCGGCTGGGGACCAAGCGGGCGGTCATCGTGATCGACGAGCAGGGCATCGTCCGCCATCGCCACGACCACCTGCTCGGGCTGGACTATCAGTCTGTCGACGACCTCAAAGCCGCACTGGACGAGCTCGCCTAGCGCCGGCACTGCTGCTCGCGGCGCGGTCTGTCAGCGCGGCTCCAGCTCACGCGCTGCGCGCTGCTCGAGGGCGTGCCCGGCATAGCGCTCGGCCAGCTCGAGCTGCAGGCTGCGAGGAGGCTCGCCCGGACCCGGCCTGCGCCTGTCCCAAGTGCCTTCGTCGTCGAGCTCCCAGGCATTCTGGTTGTCGGCGAATGCCCGTTCGAGCGTGTCGATCAGCTCGGCACGCAGTTCCGGCGACTGGATCGGCACGGCCAGCTCGACGCGGTGGTCGAGGTTGCGGGGCATCAGGTCTGCGGAGGAGATGTAGATCGTCTCCTCGCCGTCGCGCCGGAAGGCGTACACGCGCGAGTGCTCGAGCAGTCGCCCGACGATCGACAGCACGCGGATGTTCTCGGAGATGCCGGGCACTCCGGGGCGCAGGCAGCAGATCCCGCGCACGTTCAGGTCCACCTGCACGCCGGCCTGCGACGCGCGATACAGGGCGCGGATGCAGGGACCGTCGACGAGCGAGTTCATCTTCATCGTGATACGCGCGGGGGAGTCCTCGCTGTGCGCCTCGATCGTGCGCTGGACCTGCTCCAGCAGGCCGTCACGCAGCTGGTCGGGGGCCATCAGCACGCGGCGGTAGTGCAGCGGGCGCCCGTAGCCGGTGAGGTAGTTGAACATGTCCGCGACGTCGGCTCCGATCTGCTCGTCGGTCGTGAACAGGCCGAAGTCGGTGTACAGGCGGGCCGTTGCGGAGTGGTAGTTGCCGGTGCCGATGTGCACGTAGTTGCGCACGCCGTCGCCCTCGCGGCGTACGACGAGCACGCACTTGGCGTGCGTCTTCAGCGACGGCTGGCCGTAGACGACGTGCACGCCGGCCTCCTCCATCGCCTTGGCCCAGTGGATGTTCATGCCCTCGTCGAAGCGTGCCTTGAGCTCGACGAGCGCGACGGCCTGCTTGCCGCGCTCGGTGGCGTCGATCAGCGCCGGAACCAGCGGCGAGTCGTCGCTGGTGCGGTACACTGTCTGCTTGATCGCGAGCACATTCGGGTCCGCGACGGCCTGCTCGACGAAGCGCTCGACCGATGTGGCGAAGGAGATAAACGGGTGGTGGACGAGCAGGTCTCCTTCGCGCATCGCTCCGAGCACGTCGGGCCGCTCGTCCTCGTGGCGCAGCAGGCGCGGGTGGGTGATCCCGACCAGGGGCTCCTCGCGCAGCTCGCCGTGGCCGGGCAGCCGTACGAGCTGCCACAGCGCGCCCATGTCGAGCAGCCCGTCGACCGGGTAGACCTCCTCGTCCTGCACGCCGAGCAGGCCCGTCAGCTCGGACAGCAGACGCGGCGAGATGTCGGCGCCGACCTCGACGC
>JAXDGQ010000319.1:0-3173 GCA_034664965.1 Solirubrobacteraceae bacterium
TGGAGGAGGCCATCTTCCTCTCCAAGTTCGCCTCCAAGGTCACCGTCGTGCACCGTCGCGCGGACTTCCGCGCCTCGAAGATCATGCTCGAGCGCGCCCGCGCGCAGGAGAACATCGAGCTGCTCACGCCATACACGGTCGACGAGTTCGTGCCCGCCGAGAACGGTGCGCTGGGCCACGCCACGCTGAAGAACACGGAGACGGGCGAGTCGCGCGACCTGGCCGTCTCGGGCGCCTTCATCGCGATCGGCCACGAGCCCCAGTCGCGACTGGTCGAGGGGCAGATCGACGTCGACGAGAGCGGCTACGTCAAGACCGAGGGCAGGTCGACGCGCACCAACCGCCCCGGCGTTTTCGCCGCCGGCGATCTCGTCGACCACACCTACCGCCAGGCGATCACGGCCGCGGGGTCCGGATGCGAGGCCGCGCTGGACGCCGAGTGGTACCTGCGCGACACGCCCGAGGTGCCGACACCCGAGGGCATGCCCGAGGGCGATCTCGCCGAGGCCCAGTGGGCCCCTCCCGCCGTCCAGCCCGCGGCCGCCGAGCCGGCGGCCGAGACCGCCTCGAGGCCCCCGCAACGCGCGGCTCAGCGGGCGCCTGTTAGAGGGCGCCCTCGAGCTCGAGCAGGAACTGCTTGCGCTCGAGGCCCCCGCCGTAGCCTCCGAGGGCGCCGCCGCCGCGCAGCACGCGGTGGCAGGGCACGACGATCGGGATCGGGTTGGAGCCCAGCGCATTTCCGGCCGCGCGCGAGCCGCGGGGGCTGCCGGCCTGCGCGGCGACCTGCGCGTAGCTCAGCACGCCGCCGTAGGGGATCTCCGACGTGACGTCGAGCACACGCCGGCCGAACGGCCCGACGAGCGTCCAGTCCAACGCCAGCTCGAATCGTCGGCGGCGACCGTCGAAGTACTCGTCGAGCTCGCGGCGCATCGCCTCCAGTGGTGCGGGCGCCTCGACGATGCGCGGGGAGACCCTCGTCGCCAGCCGTTCCAGCGTCGCGTCGACGCTCTCCTCCGGAAACGCAACGCGCACGAGCCCGCGCTTGGTGGCGGCCAGCAGCAGTGTGCCGAACGGCGAGTCGACCGGCGCGTAGCTCACGTCGGCGAGGCCCTCCGCGGCGATCCGGCCGCTCAGGCGGCGTGCGGCGGCGCCCGCGCGGTCCTCGGACCGGTGCCCGGCAGGGCCGTTGCCGGCAGGATCCCGTTCGCCGTCTGCGAGCTGCTCGTCGTGTGCGTATGTCCGGCCGCGGCGCAGGGCCTGCTCGATCTCATCCGTCTTCTCCGTCGTGCGCTTGCTCATGTTCTGACCGCCTTTCTCAGCTTGACCAATCCCTCGTGCAGCGAGCGCCGCGCCGCCTCCTCCGAGCAGCCGATCGCCGTCGCGATGTCGCGATGGGGCAGGTCGGCGACGTAGCGCAGCACGACCGCCGAGCGCTGGCGCGCCGGCAGCGCGCCGACCGCGTCCCACAGCGGCATGTCGTGCGAAAACGCCTGCTCATGCGCGCTCGGCGAGGCTCGGCTGCGATCGCCGCTCGCCGGATCGGGCACCGGGAGCGCCCGCCTAGCCCGCGCGCGGTGAGCGTCCAGCGCCTTGCGCTGGGCGATCGTCAGCACCCACGCGCGGAGGTTGGAGCCCGGGCGCAGGCGCGGATAGGCGCGCAGCGCCGCGATGAACGTCTCCTGGAAGCAGTCATCGGCCTCGGCGCTGCCGACCGCCGAGACGAGAAAGCGCCACACGACGTCGCGCTCGGCATCGAGGAAGCGTTGGAAGGGGGGCAGCCCCGATGCGCTCACATTCATAGAACGACCGCGGCGCGGCAAACGTGAGGCTGCCCGTCAGCGATCGCCGTCGTAGTCGAAGAAGCCCGCGCCCGTCGTGCGTCCCAGCCGTCCCGCGGCGACGAGCTGTCGCAGGGCCGGGGCGGGGCGGTAGCGCTCCTCGCGGTACTCGGCGCACAGCGCCTCCAGCACGCTCAGCACGTGATCGAGGCCGAGCTCGTCCGCCCACTTCAGCGGGCCCAGCGGATAGCTCAGCCCAAGCACCATCCCCGTGTCGATGTCCGTCGCGCTGCCAACGCCTTCTCCGAGGGAGAAGGCGCACTCGTTGATCACCTGGCAGACGATCCGCCCGAGCACCAGCCCGGGCGCATCGCCGACCCACGCGACGTGCTTGCCCAGCGCGGCGAAGAAGCGTTCCGCGCGCGCCGCCGCGACGGGCGATGAGCTGTCGTTGCGCGTCAGCTCGACCAGCCTCGCCTGCTCGAGCGGGGCGAGCACGTGGAAGCCCACCGCGCTGCCGGCGGGGTCCAATGCTCCCAGCGAGCCGGCCTGGCAGAGCACGAGGTGCGCGCCCCCCTGCGTCGGATGGTGGTGGCGCTCGCGCGAGCCCGGATCTTCGCCGCCCTGTGCGGCCGGCACGCGGTCGCACTCGACGATCAATGCCGGCAGCACGCCGCCCGTGGGGTCGTGCGGCGAGCGCACCTCGTATCCCGCCTGGGCGGCGTGGTGGCGAAGCTCCTCGGCGATCACGCCCGAGCCCGCGATCACGATCACGCCCTCGCCCGTGGCGGGCCGCTTCGCCTCGCGCGGATCGGGGTCCGGCGGGCGGTGGCCCGGCGCGCCGTCCGCGCCCTTGCCGGCCTCATAGGAGTAGTAGCCGCGCTTGGTCTTGCGCCCATGCAGCCCGGCGGCCACGTAGCGCGCCGAGATCGGCGAAGGGCGCCAACGCGGCTCGCCGAAGCTCTGCTCGAAGAAGCTCTTGGAGATCTCAAAGCCGACGTCGACTCCCACCAGGTCCATCAGCTCGAACGGGCCCATGCGAAAGCCGCCCTCCATGCGGCAGATGCGATCGATCGTCGGTGCGTCGGCGATCTGCTCCGCCAGCAGCCGCAGCGACTCCAGCCCGAACGGCCGGTTGCTGCGGTTGACCAAAAAGCCCGGCCCGTCGCTCGCGCGGATCACCGTCTTGCCCATCGCCTCGCCCGTCGCGTGCGCGACTTCGAGCGCCAGCGCCGAGGACTGCTCGCCGGCCACGACCTCGAGCAGGCGCATCACCGGAGCCGGGTTGAAGAAGTGCATCCCCACCACGCGCTCCGGCGCGCTCGCCGCCGCCGCGATCGCCGTCACGAGCAGCGACGACGTGTTCGTCGCGAGCACGCAATCCTCCGCGACGAT
>JAXDGQ010000320.1:0-9830 GCA_034664965.1 Solirubrobacteraceae bacterium
CCAACGCGGATGTGGATTCTCGCTGGTTCCCGGTTGCGCGCCCGTGCAGCGCTTGTTCGAGCTCTGCGGATTGCTCGATCACCTCCCCTTCCGGGACGACGGCAGCTACGTCGGTTCCGATCTGTCAGGGGGCGACTTCCCCAGTGGGAGCGGTTCCTGACCTGGCTCGTGGAGGAGGGCGGTCCCCGTCTCCTCCGCGAGCCCGTTAGGCAGCGACTCCCTGGATGGGGGCGTTTCCTGACCGGCTCGCGGCGCGCGTTGTCCCTCAGCGCGCCGCGAGCCTCCAATCGCGCTCTCGCTCGACGATGCTCTGAAAGTGTCCGCCATGACGTGGACGAAAAGTCGAGCCAAGCTCGACGAGGCCACGCCCCAGTGATCCAATAGGCAAGACTGTTGGACGAGTGGCGAGGTTCCGTATGGCGACCGGGACAGCAATGCGTTTTCGCAACCGGACTGAGGCTGGTCGGCTTCTGGCCGAGCGGGTGCGCGAATACGGCGGGCGCGACGACGTCATCGTGCTCGGGCTTCCGCGCGGTGGCGTCGTCGTCGCGTTCGAGATCGCGCGCGCACTGGACGCTCCGTTGGACGTATTTCTCGTGCGCAAGCTCGGTGTGCCCGGACACGAGGAGCTGGCGCTGGGCGCAATCGCGACGGGCGGAACGCGCGTGCTGAACAAGCAGGTGATCGAATCGCTCGACATACCGCCCCAGTCGATCGAGGCGATGGACGCGAAAGAGCGTCGCGAGCTCGAACGTCGCGAGCTCGCCTACCGTGCCGGTCGGCCGCCCCCCGATCTCGCCGGCAAGACGGCAATCCTCGTCGACGACGGCCTGGCGACAGGGTCGACGATGCTTGCGGCTATCCATGCCGCGCGTCAGGGCGACCCGGCGCGCGTGGTCGTGGCCGTGCCGGTCGCCGATCTCGGCGTGTGCGAGCAGCTGCGTGCGGTGGCCGACGAGGTGCAGTGCCTGAGCACACCCAGGCCGCTGCGCGCGATCGGCCTGTGGTACGAGGACTTCGCCCAGACAAGCGACCATGAGGTCCGCGAGCTTCTCGAGCTGGCACGACGGCCGTCGCCCGCGCGCGGACCGGAGAACGCAACGAGTTGACCGGCGAGGCGGGCGATTGCGATCTGCTGCTCGCTCGCACGATCGGCCCGGCCCTGAGAACACGAAAACCCCGCTGATCGCGGGGCTTTCGCGCACTCCGGGACAGGGACTCGAACCCCAATCTCCCGGACCAGAACCGGGCGTCACTGCCAATTGGACTATCCCGGACCGACGTCCCGCGCAGAAGGATAGCCAAACAGCATGCGCCAGCCGGGTAGCTTTCGTGCCGCTCGGAGGCGTCGGCATCCGCTGGGAACATCTCTTCGTGTTCACCCGCGACCGGGGCGGCCGCGGCAATGGGCTTACCCCGCGGTCCCCACCCCGTTGGGCGCGAAGAACGCAGTGATTGTCTCCTCCAGGCCGGGGTCGAGCACCAGCAGCACTTCGTCGCCTGCCTCGATCACCGTGTCGGCCTTCGGCACGAAGCCAGAGCCGCCGCGCAGGACGGAGATGATCAGGCTGCCCTCGGGGAGGGCGATGTCCGACACCGTTTCTCCGACGGTCGGCGCGTCCTCGCTCACCTCGAGCTCGATGATCTCCAGGCGCTCCTCTTCCAGGGCGAGCAGGTGCACGAGACCGTAGCGGGGCACCTCGTGCTCGATCAGGCGCAGGATCAGGTCCGTGGCAGAGACGGCCGGCTGTATGCCGAGCAGGCGGAAGTGGTCGTGGTTTCGGGGGTTGTTGACGCGCGCGATGATGCGGTCGCAGAGATACTTCTCCTTGGCGACCTGGCAGACGAGCATGTTGTCCTCATCGTCGCCGGTGACCGCTATGACCAGATCGGCGCGCTGGATGCCCGAGCGCTCGAGCACCCACAGCTCGGTGGCGTCGCCGTACTGGACAGAGTGCTCAAATTCTTCCTCGATCGCCAGGTAGCGCGGACGCGATGACTCGATCAGGGTGACCTCGTGGCCCTTGTCGATGAGCTCTCGCGCGAGGTTGCGCCCGACCTTCCCTGCTCCGACGATGATCGCGTACATGGCTCAGACGGGCTCCGGCGCGAGCGCGTGCTCGAACATCTCGATCGCGTGCTTGGTCGGGGATATCGTGCGCAGGCCCTGTTCGCCGTACCAGCTCGCGCGCGCCGGATCCATCACGCGGACGATCACCTTCTCCACGCCGAAGCGGCGCTGGGCGATCTGGGCGATGATCAGGTTGGTGTTGTCTCCGTCGGTGGAGGCGATGAAGACCTCGGCGCGATCGATCCCCGCCTGCTCGAGCGCGTCGATCTCCAGCGCCGTGCCGACCGTGAACTGACCGCCGGCGTCCTCCCAGCTCGCCGTCTGTCCCGCGTCCAGTCGCTCGTGCGACAGCGGATCCTCGTCCAGGACCGACACTTCATGGCCGGCGGCGAGCGCCGACTTGGCGACTGCCGAGCCGACGCGACCGGCGCCCACGATCAACACGAACATGCGCCGGAGATTAGTCGATGCGCGAGATCACGCAAACGCATGTACGGGGCTCGGGCGCGCCGCCGGCCCGCGACCGGCGTCAGGGATTGGCCGGGGCCAGGCGCGAGCGGGCCTCGGCCGCCGATTCGCCGGCGGCAGGCGCCGTGACGATCACACGGCAGTTGGCCTTGCTGATCACGTACTTGGTCACGTCGCCGACGAAGTTCTCCAGCCGGCCGCCGCGTCCACCCAGACGCGCGCCGCCGCGGATCAGCGAAGGCTCCTCGGCGCCGAGCACGATCGCCTCCACGCCGCGGCGGCGAGCCTCGTCGACGATCGCGTAACCCGCCCGACGCGTGCGCACGGTCGCCGTGGCGACCTGCACGCCGGTGTACTCCTCCCCCACCGCCTTCGCGCGTGCGAGCGCTTGACGGGCTTCCTTGATCTGCGCCTCGGGCAGCCGCGCGTCCAGCGGCAGCGACATCGGGATCACAAAGATCCACACGGCCTCGATCGTCGCTGCGTCGATCGCGGCCTCGTCGGTCGGCTCGCCGGAGACCAGCAGCGCGGCCGTCTGCACGATGTCCTCGTCCAGGCGCGTGCCGAACAGCGGCACGAGGATCGAGCCGTAGTCGCGCTCGCGCGTCGGCTCGGCGCGCAGGACCTCCGGCGCGACCGTCACGCGGCGCAGCAACGGAGCCTCGTCGGCGCGACGGTAGATCACGTACATCGCGAGTCCCGCGAGCATCCAGCCGAGCCCGACGTAGCGGGCCGGGTCGTGCAGGATCATCACGGCAACCCAACCGGCACCGGAGAGCAGCGCGCCCACCACGGCCGGCAGCGGCAGGCTCGCGCCGCCCACTTTGATCGAGAAGGGGATCCGGTAGGGGCGCCTGCTGTCGGGGTCGGTGAAGCGCATCCGTGCGACCGACACATGCGCGATGGTGAACGCCAGCAGCGCGCCGAACGCGTAGATGCCGATGAGGAAGTCCAGGTTCTCGGGCACGACAAGGCCGGCAGCGATCACGCCGGCGAGGATGATCAGCACGTAGGGCGTCGAGCGCTGCGGGTGCAGCCGCCCGAGGCCGCTCGGGATCTGCCGGTTGGTCGACAGCGAGTAGGCCAGACGCGACAGTCCGAGCATCGCCGAATTGGCGGCGGCCACGAGCGTCAGCGCGGCCAGGCCGCCGACGACATAGCGCAGCGTGCTCGCCAACCAGTGCGGGTGCATGTGCGAGACGATGCCGACGACCGGATCGTTGAGATAGCGCGTGGCCAGTTCGGTATGCCCGTCGTGCACGGGCAGCGCGGTGACGGCGACGAGCGCGATGCCGACGTAGACGACCAGGACGGTCATCGTGCCGGTCCCCACCAGGCGCTTGAGCGCTCCACCTCCGATGCGCACCTCGCCGGCCAGCCCCGCGGCCGACTCCAGGCTGGTGAAGGAGATCGCCGCGATCGTCAGCGCGAACACCAGATCCGACCACTTGGGGGCGCTGCCCAGGTGGATCGGATCGAGCAGCGTGTGCGGGTTGAAGAACAGCACGAGGCCGAGCACCACGATCAGGGCTTGCAGTGCGAGGTCGCCGACCACGAGCATCGCCAGCCTTCGCGAGCGACGCCAGCCGAAGCCGCGCACGTTGCCGAGCACGACGACCAAGATGAACACGAGCGCCAGCCCGAGCGACTCCGCGCTGTGGCCCAGCGGACTCCAGAAGACCTTCAGGTACTGGCTCGCCGAGTAGCACGTGACGGCGATCAGGATTATGTAATCCAGCAGGATCGCCCAACCGGCCGCGAAGCTGATCAGCTCGTTGAAGGCGTATCGCGCGAACACCGTCGAGCCGCTGCGCTCCTGGTGCAGCGAGGCGCCCTCCGCGTAGGTCATCGCCGTCAGGGCGAACAGCATCGCCGCGATCAGGAAGACGAGCGGCGTGAGGCCGAGCGCGTGCCCGGAGATGACGCCGAGAGAGAAGTAGATCGCGCTCGCCAGCGGCGTGTAGACGATCGCGAACAGCAGCGGCGAGCCGACGCTGCGCCGGACCGTCGAAAGCGAGCGCGCGGAGATCTGCAGCGCGATCCGCTCGGCCTCCGCGCGAGCCAGCTCGCCCTGCACTTTCGGTGTGCCGCCGGAGGTTGACGCTCGCCCCTCGGCGGCCCCGGCGCCCGGCTCTCGCGCTCCGGCGCCGGCGTCTTGCTCCGGCGTGCCGGGCCCGGGCGCCCCCTCCTGCGCCGTCATGCCCGGTCCCCGCGCTTGTGCTCCAGATACAGCCGCGCTATGCCGGCGGCCACGAACAGCGCGCCGAGCAGCAGGCGCGCGGAGAGAACGTTGCCGCCGCCGGTCGCCACCTGGGCGATCAGCGCCACGCCGATCGCGACCATCACGACCGAGAACACGAGCGTGCCCGAGCGGTGCACCTGTCGTCCGGTCATCTCATGCTGAGCTTAGGGGTCGGCTGCGGTTCGGTGCGAGCATCCGGCCCCATCTGGCGTGCGGAGCTCGGCGCGCGACGGCGGATCTCAGGCGATCAGCGGGATGATCAGGATGGCGACGATGTTGGCGACCTTGATCATCGGGTTGATCGCCGGCCCCGCGGTGTCCTTGAACGGATCGCCGACGGTGTCGCCGGTGACCGACGCCGCATGCGCTTCGGAACCCTTGCCGCCGAATGCCCCATCCTCGATGAGCTTCTTGGCATTGTCCCAGGCTCCGCCGCCCGCGGTCATCATCACGGCGAAGAAGAAGCCGACGACGATCACGCCGATCAGCAGGCCGCCGAGCGCCTGCTGATCGATCAGGCCGACGATCAGCGTGAGCAGGATCGGCAGCAGCGAGGGCAGGATCATCTCGCGCTGGGCCGTCTTGGTCACGATGTCCACGCAGGCCGCGTAGTCGGGCTCTTCGGTGCCCTCCATGATCCCGGGGTGCTCGCGGAACTGCTTGCGCACCTGCTCGACGACCTCGGCGGCGGCACGGCCGACGGCCTCGATCGAGAGCGACGCGAACAGGCACACCATCATGCCTCCGATCAGCAGTCCGATCAGCACCGGGGGTTCGTTGATCCCGAACGAGATCGCGTGCCCGACCTTCGCTTCAATTTCTTTCTGGAAGCCCGCGAAGAGCACGACGGCAGCGAGCACCGCCGAGCCGATCGCGTAACCCTTGGTGACGGCCTTGGTCGTGTTGCCGACGGCATCGAGGCGGTCGGTGACTTTGCGCACGTCCTCCGGCAGCTCGGCCATCTCGGCGATGCCGCCGGCGTTGTCGGTGATCGGCCCGAAGGCGTCGAGCGCGACGATCAGCCCGGTCAGCGACAGCAGGCCCATCACCGCGACGCCAATCCCGTAGATGCCGGTCACGCCACCGCCCGCGAGCTTCCACGCGCCGAGGATTCCAACAACGATCACGATCGCCGGCAGCGCCGTCGCCTGCAGGCCGGAGGAGAAGCCCTGGATGATGTTCGTCGCGTGGCCTGTCACCGACGCTTTCGCCGTCTTCTTGACCGGCGAGAAGCGGGTCGAGGTGTAGTATTCCGTCAGTCCGAACAGCAGCGCCGTCACGCCGATGCCGATCAGCGAGCAGAGGTAGAGGTGCGACCAGCTCGGCGTGTTGACCGCGTCGCCGACGTTCTTGAACGTCAGGTTGCGCATCAGCCAGTAGGTGATCGGCGCGAAGGCCCCGGCCGCGAGCACGCCGGAGACGATCAGCCCCTGCAGCAGCGCCCGCTCGACGTTGCCCGACCTCGATCGCACGGCGTAGGTGCCGATGATCGAGGCGATGATCGCCACGCCACCGATCACCAGCGGGTACAGCGCTACGCGCGTCGCCTCGTGGAAGGTCAGCACGCCGAGCAGGATCACCGCGACGGCAGTCACGGCGTAGGTCTCGAACTGGTCCGCCGCCATGCCGGCGCAGTCGCCGACGTTGTCGCCGACGTTGTCTGCGATCGTCGCCGGGTTGCGCGGGTCGTCCTCGGGGATGCCCGCCTCGACCTTGCCGACGAGATCCGCGCCCACGTCGGCGGCCTTTGTGAAGATGCCCCCGCCGAGTCGCGCGAACACGGAGATCAGCGAGCCGCCGAAGCCGAGGCCGACGAGCGCGTCGACGGCGGTTTTGGGGCTGTCGTTGAAGAACGAGGTGAGCGCGCCGTAGTAGCCGGCGACGCCGATCAGCGCCAGGCCGACGACGAGCAAACCGGTTATCGCGCCGCCGCGGAAGGCGACGCGCAGCGCCGGCGTGACGCCGGAGCGCGCCGCCTCGGCGACGCGCGCGTTGGAGCGCACCGACACGTTCATGCCGATGTAGCCGGTCGCGCCCGACAGCAGCCCGCCGATCGCAAAGCCGCCTGCCACGGCGATGTTCTGGATGAAGAGGAGGGCGACGAACAGCACGACGCCGACGACGGCGATCGTCGCGTACTGACGGTTCAGGTATGCGCGAGCCCCCTGCTGGACGGCGAGCGAGATGCTCTGCATCCGCTCGTTGCCAGGCGAGAGCGCAAGCAGGGAGCGCGTGGTCAGCAGGCCGTAGACAACGGCGCATGCGGCGCAAACAAGGGCGACGACGACCCCATGGTTCGTCAGAAAGCTGCTCAACTGAAAATCCTCCGCGGTCTGATTGGCGTGCCGCGCGAGGATCGTCGCGCGCACATTTGTCGCCCGGGCTGCTCGGGACGAGCGCCTACCCGGTGCAAACGCGCGCGCAGTCTATCGCGCCGGCCGCAAACGTGCCCGCGGGCGCCAAGCGGCCGGATCCCGCCTCAGCGACCAGGGACCCACAGCCGCCCGCTGGACTCGGCCGGCCCGGGACCGGAGGAGTCCTGCTCGCCGGCGGCGTCGCCCCCGTCCTCACCGGGCTTGGAGCCCGGCGCGCCGCCCGCGGGCTGGGGCTCGCCTTGCGCCGGACCGGCCGCGCCGGATGGCGGCTCGGCGCCGCTTGGGTGCATCTCACGCGCGTAGGCCATCTGCAGCTGCGAGAGCGCATTGCGCAGCGGACCGAGCTCGCCGGGGATGCGGCGCTCGAGTATCTCCAGCAGCGCTTTGACGCCGTCGATCGCGTCGCGCACCTGCTCCAGGTCGCGCCCGCTCGCAGCCTGGGATGCACCCTCGCCGGCCGGTGGCGGCCCAGCCAGCCTGTAGCTGCCGATGTTCAGCAGTGACACCGCTGCCTGCAGCATCATGTCGGCGCTCGTGATGCGGCTCAGTTCGGCCTCGTAGGCCGCGCGCAGCTCCTCCTCGCTCGGCTGGCCCGGCGCGCCACCGGCGCTCGCACCGGGCTCGCCCGGCGCGCCACTTGGATCCGTGCTCACACCTTCACCTCCTCGGAATAGGTCTGTTGCGTCTCCGCGACCGATGCCGCGAAGACCTCCTCGCGACTGGCTCCCGCCTCGATCATCCGGCGCTGGCGCTGGGAGCCGTTTCGCTCGGGAAACGCCAGATCGATGCCGAGCTCCGAGCGGATCGGCTCCGTCCAGGCCGCGAGCCGATCGATCGCCTCGCGCGCCGGATACTCCTCCGCACGCTCCAGGTCGATCAGGCGCCCGTCGAGCCCGAAGCGGATCGCGCGCCACATGTTCTCCTCGATGAGCCGCGGCAGCGGGTCGGCAAACGGCACGGCGTCGTCCACGTCGCGCGCCGCCTGCGCTATGCAGGCGGCGATCAGGGAGGTCAGCGCGTCGGACTCGCCAGCGGTCGCCTGCACGTCGCAGATGCGCATCTCCACGGTGCCGAAGCTGAAGTGCGGCCTGACCGACCACCACACCTGCGTGAACTCGACGATCGAGTTCGTGCGCTTGAGGAATTCGATGTAGTCGCGGTAGGCCGGCCAGCCGCCGAAGGCGTCGGGGACGCCGCAGCGGGGAAAGCTCTTGGTGAAGCTCTGCGTGCGCGCCGAGTGCAGGCCGGTGTCGCGCCCGTCCAGGTAGGGCGAGTTGGCCGAGATCGCCAGCAGCAGCGGCAGCACGGGACGCAGGCGGTCGCAGACGCGGACCGCACGGTCGAGGTCGCGCACGCCGAGGTGCACGTGCAGGCTGAAGGTGTTGTTGCGCCAGGCCACGTATTTCAGACCGTCCTCGACCCGGCGGTAGTGCTCGGTGGCGATGATCGGCTGCTCGCGGTAGTCGGCCCACGGGTGCGTCCCTGTGGCGCCGAGCGCCACGCCCTGGTCTGCGGCGAACGCGAACAGCCGCCGCCGCCGGTCGTGCTGGCGCGCGAGCGCGTCGTGCAGATCCGCTCCGACCCCGGAGATGATCTCGATCTCCGAGGAGATCAGCTCGCCGGTTATGTGCTCGTGCAGCAGCGCGTCGGCCATCTGCGCGGCGTCGCGCAGCTGCTCGAACAGCGGCAGCATTTCCAGCGTCTGCGGGTCGAGGATCGAGAACTCCTCCTCCACGCCGACCGTGAAGTCACGCGCGTTGGCAAACGTTTCGGCAGCTCGGTCTAGGTCCAGGCTGGTCATGGCGTTTGGGTCTTTCGGGCCTGCGTTGATGCGTTCTGCGGTCGGCTTTCGCGTCTCTCAGTGATAGCGCGCCGAGTGTCGTTGCTCAGGTCAAATAGAAGTACAGCGCGTACAGCAGATCGACCGCCGGGCTGGAGGTGTGCACGGTTACCTCGGGCGGCACCAGCAACAGCGACTCGGAGTAGTTGAAGATGATCTTGACGCCCGCCTCGACGAGCTCGTCCGCGAGCCCCTGGGCGGCGCTCGTCGGCACCGCGAGCACGCCGACGACGATGTCCTCGTCCTCCACCATCTGGCGCAGCTCGGAGGTATGGCGCACGACTTGGTTGCCGACGTTCGTTCCCACCTTCCCGTCGTCCACGTCGAAGATCGCCACGACACGGAAGCCGTGGTCGGCGAAGATGTCCGAGCAGGCGATCGCCTGCCCCAGGTGTCCCGCCCCGAGCAGCGCGATGTTGTGCTGCCCGGCGGTGCGCAGGATCTTGCGGATCTGCGAGACGAGCGCCTCGACGTTGTAGCCGACGCCGCGCTTGCCGAACTTGCCAAAGCCCGACAGATCGCGGCGGATCTGGGTCGAGTTGACGTGAGTGTAGTCCGACAGCTCCTGCGAGGAGATCGTCTCCTTGCCCATCTTCTTCGCCTGCGTAAGCACCTGCAGGTAGCGCGACAGGCGAGCCGCCACGCCCAGCGAGAGCCGCTCGCTGGAGGGGACGGCACCGTCCCGCTCGACCTCTCGCGGGCGCGTTGTGGGTTCTCCGTAGCTCATCGCCGTGACTCTAGACGCTCTCGCACATCCGCCTCGTCGACGAAGTACTCGAACAGCTCCTCTCCGTCCAGCGCGACCACGGGAATGCGCTCGAAATACGCGCGGTG
>JAXDGQ010000321.1:0-3139 GCA_034664965.1 Solirubrobacteraceae bacterium
CGGGTGCCGCCGAGGTGCACATGCGCATCTCCGCGCCGCCGATCAAGCACCCTTGCCACTACGGCATCGACATGTCCACGCGCGAGGAGATGATCGCGCACGGGCGCACGACCGAGGAGGTCGCCGCCGAGCTCGGCTGCGACTCGCTGCACTACCTCTCGCTGGAGGGGGTCTACCAGGCCGTTCGCGGCGAGCGCGCCACGCACTGCGACGCGTGCTTCACCGGCGAGTACCCGTTGGAGGGCAGCGAAGGCGCCGCCGGCAAGTACTCGCTGGAGGACGACCAGATCCTCCCGCTCGTCAAGGCCTGAGCGGCCCGCGCGCGCCGGTCCAGACGCGAACGAGCGGCCGCCCCGACCGCGAGCTAGCCGAGGTGGTCCTCGCGCGCCCCCGCGGCGTCGTTGTAGCGGTTGTTGTACGGGCGGCGCAGGATCGTGTCCTGGCGTTTGCCCGTGCCCAGGGCGTAGCCGAGGCGGGCCACGACGATCAGTGTGATGAGGATGGCTGTGAGCATTGGAGCGTCCTTTGGTTGCGGCTTACACCCCCTCCAGCCTCGCTATCCATTCAACGCCGCACGCCAGGCACCCTCTGTGAGCTTGCTCACAGCTATCGTGCGCCGCGTGGCCGAGCAGCTACCGATCGCCGTGCTCGTCTCGGGCGCCGGCACGAACCTGCAGGCGCTGCTCGACACGGTGCACGGCCGCGAGGCGCGGATCGTCGCCGTCGCCTCCAGCTCGGCCGACGCGCCCGCCCTGGCGCGCGCGGCCGCGCGCGACGTGCCGGCTGCGGTGTTCTCCCGTGGGGACTACGCCGACCGCTCGGCGCGCGACGAGGCGCTCGCCGACTGGCTGGCAGAGCGCGGCGCGCGGCTGGTCGTGCTCGCCGGCTACATGGAGCTGCTCGGCGCCGGCTTCTTGGCGCGCTTTCCCGCGGCGGTGATCAACGTGCATCCCTCGCTGTTGCCCGCGTTTCCAGGTATCGGAGCGGTCGCGCAGGCGCTCGCCTACGGCGTGCAGGTGTTCGGGGTGACCGTGCACTTCGTCGATGACGGCGTCGACACCGGCCCGGTGATCCTGCAGCGCTCGGTCGAGCTGCCGCACGCGCGCTCGGAGCAAGAGGTGCTCAGCGCGCTGCGCCCGCTCGAGCACGCGCTGCTGCCCCACGCCGTGCGCCTGTTCGCGCGCGGGGCGCTGGCGATCGACGCCAACGACCCGCGCCATCCGCTGGACGCGCGCTCTGGCGAGGCTGGCGCCGACTGGCCTGCGGGTCTTCGCGCCGGGCGCCCGGCGAACGCACCAGGCGAGGGATAGGCTCTGAGCATGCTCTCCCAACGCGAGACCTCGACCCCTTCAGACGCCGGGATCGAGCGCTCGGCGCCGGGCGACGTTCGTGTGCGCAGGGCGCTGCTGTCGGTGTCGGAGAAGGGCGGGATCGTCGATCTCGCGCGCGGCCTGCAGGAGCTCGACGTGGAGATCGTCTCGACCGGCGGCACGGCGCGAGAGCTCGCCGGCGCCGGCATCGCGTCTCGCGAGATCGAGGACTTCACGGGCTTCCCCGAGATGATGGACGGGCGCGTGAAGACGCTGCACCCGCGCCTGTACGCGGGCCTGCTGGCCAAGCGCGACAACGACGATCACCTCGACGCTGCATCGCGGGCGCAGATCGAGCAGGTCGATCTCGTCTGTGTGAACCTGTATCCGTTCGAGCAGACCGTGGCGCGCGGCGACGCCGACGAGCAGGAGATCGTCGAGAACATCGACATCGGCGGTCCGACGATGATCCGCGCGGCGGCCAAGAACAGCGCTTTCGCCGCGGTGCTCGTCGATCCGGGCGACTACGAGGGCGTGCTGGAGGAGCTGCGCGAATCGGACGGCAGGCTGTCTCTCGCCACACGCAAACGCCTGGCGACGAAGGCCTTCGCGTGCACCGCCCGTTATGACGCGGCGATCGCCACGTGGTTCTCGCAGCGGACCTACGACGGCTTCCCGCCGACTCAGAGCGACGCCTACGAGAAGGTGTCAGACCTGCGCTACGGCGAGAACCCGCATCAACAGGCGGCCTTCTACGCGCGGGCGGGCTCGTCCACGCACCTGCTCGCCGGCGTGCGCCAGCTGCACGGCAAGGAGCTGTCGTTCAACAACCTGCTCGACCTCAGCTCGGCGCGCGAGCTGGCCGAGGACTTCGACGGCCCGGCGTGCGCGATCGTCAAGCACAACAACCCGTGCGGAGCGGCGATCGCCGAGACCGCGCAACTCGCCTATGAACGCGCCTTCGCTTGCGACCCGCAGAGCGCCTACGGGGGCGTGATCGCGGTCAACCGGCGCGTCGACCGTGCCTTCGCAGCCGAGCTGTCCAAGCAGTTCATCGAGGTGCTGCTCGCGCCCGGCTTCGAGCCCGATGCGCTGGAGCTGCTCGGCGAGAAGAAGAACGTGCGCCTGCTCGAGCTCGCACACTGGCCCGCGCAGACCGATCGGAGATCGGCCAGCGAGGTCGAAGGCAAGCCGGTGATCGGCGGGCAGCTGGTGCAGACGCGCGACGTCGTCTCCGAGACGCGCGAGCAGATGAGCGTGATGACAGACGGCGAGCCGAGCGAGCAGGAGTGGGACGACCTGCTGTTCGCCTGGAAGGTCTGCCGCCACGTGAAGTCCAACGCCATCGTGCTCGCCCGTGACGGCGCCACCGTCGGCCTCGGCGCGGGCCAGATGAGCCGCGTCGACTCCGTGCGCCTCGCCGTCGAGAAGTCGCGCCTGGAGGATCTCAGCGGGGTCGCGATGGCCTCCGATGCCTTCTTCCCCTTCGCCGACGGCCCGGCCCTCGCCATCGAGGCCGGCGTGACGGCGATCGTGCAGCCCGGCGGCTCCAAGCGCGACGACGAGGTCATCGCCGCCGCCGACGCGGCCGGCGTGACGATGGTCGTCACCGGTCAGCGCCACTTCCGCCATTGACCGTCGAGCGCCACGGGTCGGGTGTCGAATGGGAGCCGATCGTCGGCTACAGCCGCGTGGTGCGCGCCGGCGCACACGTCTGGGTGGCGGGCTGCACGGCGACGACCGAGGACGGCGTGATCGCCGGCCCGGGCGACGCCTACGTGCAGGCGCGCCAGGCGCTGAGCAACATCGAGGCCGCGCTCGCGCAGGTC
>JAXDGQ010000322.1:0-3237 GCA_034664965.1 Solirubrobacteraceae bacterium
CCGTCATGAAATCGTAATGCGCCGCCGGGCGATCGTTATGCGGGCGTCACGCGGGCGCATCTACCGTCGGCTCGCGATGGCACGTCTGTCAGAGCACGGCCTGCGCCGCTCGGTCGGCGTACCTGGCCTGTTCGCGACGGCCTACGGCAACGTCGGCTCCTCGATCTACTACGCGCTCGGGCTCGTCGCCGCGCATGCGCTCGGCCTCACCCCGATCGTCTTCCTGTTCGCCGGCGGCCTGTTCGTGCTCACCGCCAAGACCTATGCCGAGGGCGCGTCGATGTTCCCCGAGGCCGGTGGCTCGTCGTCGTTCGCGCGCCACGCCTTCAACGAGGTCGTCTCCTTCTTCGCCGGCTGGGCGCTCACGCTCGACTACGTCATCACGATCGCCATCTCTGCGTTCTTCGTGCCGCACTACCTCGGCGCGTTCTTCCCAGCGCTAACGCACAACCCCGGCGACATCTTCGGCGGGCTCGTCACGATCGCCCTGCTCGCCGCGCTGAACATCCGCGGGCTCGGCGAGTCGGCCAAGCTCAACCTGTTGCTCGCGGTGGCGGACCTCTGCACGCAGGTGCTGCTCGTGGGCCTCGGGCTCGTGCTCGTGTTCAACCCGTCGCTGCTCGTCGACCAGGTCCACCTCGGCACGGCGCCGAGTTGGAGCCAGCTGATCTTCGCCCTGTCGGTTGCGATGGTCGCCTACACCGGGATCGAGACCGTCTCGAACATGGCCGAGGAGGCCAAGGACCCCGGCCACGACATACCCAAGGCCGTCAACCTGGTGCTGCTCGCCGTGCTCGGCGTGTATGCCGGCATCTCCGTCGTCGCGCTCTCGGCGCTGCCGGTCGTCCAGCACGCCGGGCACTACTCGACGGCGCTCGGCACGACCTTCGAGAACGACCCCGTGCTCGGCATCGTCTCGCGCCTGGGCCTGCACGGCACCGTCCTGAGCATCGCCCGCTCCTACGTCGGGGTGCTCGCTGCGACGATCCTCTTCATCGCCACCAACGCCGGGTTGATCGGCATCTCGCGGCTGTCCTGGTCGCTGTCCGAGCATCGCCAGCTGCCGAGCATCTTCTCTCGCCTGCACCCGACGTTCCGCACGCCCTGGTTCACGATCGTCTTCTTCTCGATCCTCGCCGGCGGGTTGATCCTCCCCGGCCAGACCAACCTGCTCGGCAACCTCTACTCGTTCGGCGCGATGCTCTCCTTCACGACGGCGCACGTGGCGGTGATCGCGCTGCGGGTCAAACAGCCCGATCGCGAGCGCCCCTACCGGATGCCCTGGAACGTGCGCGTGCGCGGCCACACCATCCCGCTGACCGCGGTGCTCGGCGCGATCGGCACGTTCGCCGCGTGGTGCGCGGTCGTCGTGCTGCACCCCGAGGCGCGCACGATCGGCATCCCCTGGATGCTCGTCGGCATGGTCGGCTACTTCGTCTACCGCAAGCGCCAGGGCCTAGACCCGCGCCAGCGGTTCAAGATCGAGCGCCCGCAGCGCCCGCCAGACTTCGAGGTCTTCGACTATCGCTCCGCGCTCGTGCCGATCTTCGGCGCCGACGTCAGCGCCAGCGTCCTGCACAGCGCCGCCAAGCTGATCGGCGAGGAGGGTGTCGTGTATGCGATCTTCGTGCTCCCCGTTCCCGGCCAGCTCTCGCTGGACGCCGGCCTGGAGCAGGAGGAAGCGCACGGACGCTCGGTGCTCGAGAGCGCGCGCATCCAGGCACGCCGAGCGGGCATAAGGATCCACACTGGGCTGATCCGCACGCGCAACCCGGGGGCGGCGCTCGTCGAGGAAGCCGAACGGGTGGACGCCGACGTCATCTACTGGTCGACGATCCACGCCCCCGCCGGCGAGCAGCGCATCGGCCCGACCGCCGCCTACCTGCTCAGCAAGCGGCCCTGCCGCGTGATCATCGAGAGCGACAACCGGGCCGTCCGCGATCGGATGCTGGCCGCAGAGCGCTCCACGGAAGCGGTATGAGCGCGCGCGGCGCCGCTCTCTAGCCTCGACCGAGCGCCGAGGCGAGCGCCTCGCCGAGCTCGGCGTGCGCGAACTCGTAGCCGAGCACCAGCGGCTTGGCCGGCACGACGCGCGCGCCCTCGGTCACGATCTCGGCCATTTCGCCGTACAGCAGAGCCAATGCCGCGCCGGGCACCGGCAGCAGCGCAGGTCGTTTCAGCGCCCGCCCGAGCGCGCGGGAGAAGTCGCGGTTGCTGACCGGCTCCGGCGCCGTCGCGTTGACCGGCCCGCTCCAGCGCTCGTCTGCGACCGCGGCCACCATCACGCCGACGAGGTCGTCGAGATGGATCCAGGAGATGTACTGGCGCCCGCCCGCGACCGGGCCGCCGACGCCCAGGCGAAAGGGTGGCAGCATCTTCTCCAGCGCGCCTCCATTCTTGTCGAGCACGACGCCGGTGCGCACGAGCACCACGCGCACGCCTAGCGCGGAGGCGTTGGCGGCCTCCTGCTCCCAATCGACGCAGATCCTCGCCAGGAAGTCCTCGCCGGCCGGCGCGTCCTCGTCCAGCGGCTCCTCGCCGTGCGCTCCGTAGTAGCCGATGCCCGAGGAGCTGACGAGCGTCGTGGGTCTCGGCTCGCTCTGCTCGATTCCCGCCAGCAGGTTGCGCGTCCCGATTATCCGGCTCTCGCGGATCGCCCGCTTGGCGTTCGCGCTCCATCGCTGGGCGATGTTCTCGCCGGCCAGGTGAACGATGGCGTCGCGGCCCTCCAGCGCCGCCGCCGGGGCAGGCTCGCCCGTCAGGTCCCAGTCGAAGGCATCGACCGGCTGCAGTCCCGCGGCGCTGAGCCGCTTGCGTGCTCGCGCCGAATCGCGCGACAGCACGCTCACGTGCACCCCTGTGGATTGCAGCGCGCCGATCAGGCGCGGGCCGATCAGGCCGGTGGCCCCCGTCACCGTCACGCGCTTTGCCTCCACGCGCCTACCCTCTCACACGCACCCGCCCGGCGGCTAGGCCGATGAGCTCGGAGTCATCGTGTCGCCGGGCGCGAAGCCGACCTCCAGCCCGGCCCGCGCGGTGCCGTCGGCACGGGCCTCGTCGGCCACCGCGGCGGCGACCGCGGGCGCGACATCGCGGTTGAAGACCGACGGGATGATGTAGTCCTCGCGCAGTTCGGACTCATCCACCGTCGCCGCGATCGCGTGGGCGGCTGCCATCTTCATGCGCTCGGTGATCGTCGGCGCGCGCACGTCCAGCGCGCCGCGGAAGATCCCGGGA
>JAXDGQ010000323.1:0-3655 GCA_034664965.1 Solirubrobacteraceae bacterium
AGCGTCGAGAACGCCGCGTTGCGCATCGAGAGCTCGCGGCCGGTGTTGTTTTCATCGCTCGCCACCGTGAAGTCCCACGCGAGATACAGGCTCGAGCGTGCAATCCCGGCGCCTGCCAGCGTCGAGAAGATTTCTTCGAAGTGGGGGCGCCGTTCGTTGACCTTTTCTTCGGACGAGGGAAGGTTGTCGCGGTAGTAGCGGAAGCCTTCGGGTGCTTGCAGGTGTTCTTTTTTGGCGTTCTTGAGATTGCGCAGTGCGACGATGTAGCGGTCGCCGGAGGTGAAGTTGACGGACGGGTGGATCTCGAGGTTCGCCTTTTCGGATTTGACGGTCGAGTCGATCTCCACCCAGATCGGCCAGCGCTGGCCGGTGCTGGTGTCGATAACGACGACCGGCGCTTTGGCGTTTTTGTAGCGGACCAGATGGTTGATCGACGCGGCGTGAGTCGCCGCCACGTCCGATGTCGTTTCGATCCCGGGGACCTTCAGCGCGATCACCGAGCCGGGGCTGAAGCCGTCGCCGGTGTTGTAGGGCGCGACTTCGATGTGCTGGCTGCTGGCGTTCGTCGGCGTTGCGAGTTCCCTGAAGTCGATGCGCCGGCCGGTCGGGCTGGTGGGGTCGGCCTTCGTGTAGTAGTCGTCGGGGAACGGCAGCATGCACTCCGAGCTGCCAGGGCTGGCGATGAACTCGCATTTCGGTTCAATCGGCAGTTCGGCCGCCGCGCTCGGCGCCGCACCGACCATCGACACCGTGGCCGCGACCGCGATGAGCGCGAACACGCATCCCTTGGAATTCCTCATCAGCAGCCCCTCTCCATAGCGGTCAGCCGCACCCGCGTGAAGGCGCAAACGCGGCCCTCTCCCGGCGCGCAGACTAACATTTCCGCGCCCGCGCCTGCGGTGCGGCGTGAACCTCTAGGCCGCGGCTATGCCGCCGTCCAGCGGATCCTTGCCGTCCCAGCTGCCGGCTGAGCCGTACGGCCTGAAGCGGACGAAGGCAGACTCGTGGTGAAACGGGCGCACGGCATGAGCCCGGCTTGCCGCGACGTGCCCCTGATCAGCGTCGCCACTCGCGTAGGCTCGCATCGCGGCGGTGCTCTGCCACAGCGAGAAGGTGGCGACCAGAGCGGGCGGGCGCGCAAGGGCGGTTGATGCCAGCAAGGCCGGGTCTCGCTGCGCGAGGCCCTCGGCGGCGGCACTCGCCTTCAAAAAGCGCCAGGTCTGCGATAGCCGCAGCCGGCCAAGGGTCAGGACGGCCGCGGGCTCGTCGCCGGCCATCGGGGTTTCGTCGCGCAGGATGCCGTCGAGCTTCGACCAGGTTCCGAAGATCCGTGTGGGCGCCAAGCGCACGTGCCAGCCGCGCGCGAACTCCTCGGCAAGCGGATGACCGGCGAGGAAATCGTCGAGCGCCTCATCGCTGTCCCATGCGGCGATCAAGCCGACCCTGCCGAGGGTCGGTCTCGGAAGCAGGCGGGGGCTGAGCGGCGCCGTGGTGGTCAACTCGGCGTAGCGCGGCTCGGGAGTCGCCCCACCGCCTGGTTTGCGCGCCAGCAGCCGCAACGCCGTGGCCTTGCCAACATCGGCGATGTGGACGGAGACGATCATTGGGCTTCGCTCCATCGCTGAGGCATGTTACTGTCTAGTATACCAAATGGTAACTGAGATCGCAACATCCTTTGACGAGCGCCCCGCGACAGCCCGGTCGAGGCTGCCCGCAGCCGAGCGGCGGGCACTGATCGAACAGGCGGCAGCGCGGCTCTTCGCGAGGCATGGCTATGACGCGACCACCGTCGAGGACATCGTGACTGCGGCGGGCGTGAGCAAGCCGATGCTCTACCGGCACTTCGAATCCAAGCGGGATCTGCACATGCGGCTGATGGAGCGCCGGCGCGACGAGTTGGCGGCCGAGCCCTTGAGCAGGTTCCTGGAAGCAGAGGGCTCCCCCGAGCAGCGCTTGGAAGAGATGATCGACGCATGGTTCGCTCACGTCGAGCGGCACCCAGACACGTCGAGGATTCTTCTTCAAGACGCCCCGGGGGATCCCGAGATACGGAGCCTTCAAGGCGAGTTGCGCCGCCGTCAACGCGCCGCGGACGTCGCGCTGCTGCGCGAGTTCGGACCGCCGTTGCCCGAGGCCGAGTTGCAGCCACTCGGCGAGATCATTCGCAGCGCGCTCACCGGTCTCGCCTTGTGGCGGCTGGACAACCCCGGCGTGCCACGATCGACAGTTGTGGCGGCGATGTTGCGAACGACGCGCGGAATTCTCTCTTCGGGCTAGACGCCGATACCGCTCTCGAGTCCCGCCACTCACGGGTGCTCTCTTGGCTGTCTAGGCCTCGAGCTGCCTCAGGGCCAGCTTCAGCACGTCCGCGCGGCTGCGCGCGCCGTGATCGGCGGCGATGAAACGGCTGCCGATCCACAGCGAGTAGAAGACCATGCAGCGGGCCTCGACGTCGGCCTCGTCGGGGCAGAAGGCACCGAACAGCGAGCGCATGTAATCCATGCGCCGGTTGTCGACGCGTCGCAGGCGGTCGGCGACCGTCTGCTCGCGCCGGGCCCAATCGCGGACGGCGAGGTCGATCCTCAGGGGCTCGTCGCTGGAGGCTGCAAGCGCCGAGAGTCGCCGCAGCTTGCCCCTGGTGTCGCCCCCCTCGCTCTCGACGCGCTCGATCACCTCATCCACGCCCACGCGCTCCCACGCATCGAGGATCTCCTCCAGCAGCGCGCGCCGGTCGTCGAAGTGCCAGTAGAAGCCGCCTCTGGTGACGCCGAGGGCACGCGCCAGCAGCTCGATCCGGACTGCGTCCGGGCCGCCGTCGGCAAGCGCCCGCAGCCCCTGCTCTATCCAGCTGCTGCGCGGCGTGCGGGTCGGAGCGGACATCGCCTTTCAGTATCGCGCCCCGCGCGGAGTTGACAGCGCCGCAGACGATGTCTAGGCTTCATCCATACATGACTGTATGGATGAAGGCCGCCACAAGTCCCCCGATCGCGGTCGCCCCGGCGTGAACGTCCCCCTGATCGTCGCCGGAGCGATCGCCATCGCCGCCGCCGCCATCCACGGAGTGGCAGGGGAAATCCTCGTCGTGAGAAAGCTCTCGCCGGGAATGCTCCCGTCCAGCTCCCTCGGCGGTCCCCGGATGACCAGGACGATGATCCACGTCACATGGCACATGACGACCTTCGCCTTTCTCACCGCCGGATGCGCGCTCCTGCTGGCGGGCTCGGTCCTCCACGGCGACACAGCCCGGGCGATCGGCGTGCTCGCCGCCGCCTCGTTCACCGGCTTCGCGGCGATCGCCGTGGGGCTGGGGGCGCCCGACACGCCAACCACCCGAGCCCTGTTGCGCCACCCCGGCCCGGCGGCGCTCACCGCCACCGCGGTGCTGGCGTGGTGGGGAGCGCTTTGACAGGGGGGCGACGCACCCCACCACCGCGTGCCTGACGGGAGTCGTCGGAGACCTCGCGGCGCCGCGCCGGCGACAGCGGCGCGTGTGAGGCCACACCGCTCGCCGACGCATTCAACCGCGCCGGCCGAAGTGCCGATGAGTGAAGATGAGCAGTCGCATTGCGCAACGGGCGATCGTCGCCGCGCTGCTTGTTGCCGCGGTGGCGACGGCGATCGCGGTGCACATCAGCTTGACCCAGGGGCTGCACGA
>JAXDGQ010000324.1:0-12018 GCA_034664965.1 Solirubrobacteraceae bacterium
ACGACGGCGCTCGTCACGGCGCCCGCGTCGAGCGCGTCGGCGACGACCGCCTCGGCGCCCGCACCGCGCAGCGTTGCGGCCCTCTCGGGCGAGCGGGTCATCCCGGTGACCTCGTGCCCGTCGGCGAGCAGCAGCCGCAGGAGAGGGGCGCCGATCGCGCCGGTGGCGCCTGCCAGGAAAACCCTCACGCCGCCGCGATCGCCGATCGCTCGGCGCCTGGCGGCGACTCGGGCACGGCGCAGACCATTCCCTCGCTGAAGCCCGCCGGGGTCATGTCGAAGGCGCTGTTGAAGCGCGCGCGCATGTTCTCCAGCGCGATCACATTCGTCAGCTCGACGAGCTGGCGCTCGTCGAGGTGCTCGCGAAGCTGTGCGAACAGCTCGTCGGTCACGGTCGTGGGCGTGCGGCTCATCGCGGTCGCGTAGTCGAGCACCAGGCACTCCAGCTCGGAGAACTCGCCGCTGTCGCGATAGCGCGGCAGCGCGAGCAGCTGCGCCTCGCCGATGCCCACGTCGTGCGCGATGCCCGAGGCGATGTCGCAGCAGAACTCGCAGTTGACGATCGCCGCGGCCTTCGTCTCCGCGAGCACCTTCAGGCGCTCGTCGACGCGGCTCTGCTTGGCGGTCGCGCGCTCGAAGGCGCCGTAGCCCATCAGCAGCCCCGGCGTGTGCGCGTAGACGCCGACGGGGTCCACGTCACGACCCAGCTGTTTGCGCGAGGCCACCTGGGCGAACCGCACGAAGGGGTTGGCGCTGCGCTTGGATACGACGTCGATTCTGGTCATCGCTGTACCTCCAGCGGTCGGGTTGACTCGCGCACCAGCCACACCAGGGCGGCGGTCGCGAGCGCGAGCGAGGCGAAGTCGAACGGCCCGAGCCAGTGGGGATGGGCCGCGCCGATGTCGGCGAGGTGGTTGATCGCGTGCAGCGCGAACTGCAGCACCACGCAGAACAGGATCGGCGTGCGCCAGGACACGCGCCAGTAGGCGACGGTCAGCGATGCGCCGAATGCCAGGTTGAACGTCGCCGTGTCGCGCAGGTAGTGGTCGTTCTGCACGCCGAACGGGCCGATGCCGGTGAAGAAGGCGTGTGGTGCGAACACCATCAAGGCGGCGATCGCGAAGTGGTACGCGGCGAAGGCGATCAGCCCGACCCGGACGGTCGGCGCCATCCGCGCTGCCGGATCCTTCGCCGCCGTGTCGCTGAGGTCGCGGACGGTTGACATGGCCGCTACTCTAGCCGAGGAGTGGTTCCCAAACAGTGACCAGTCTCGTGACAAAAGAAGGTACCAGTTACGGCCCGGAGCTGCTCGTGGGCCTGCGCGGCGGACGCCGCCGCGCCCAGCTGGAGGACCGCCTGCGAGAGCTGGTGCGCGACGGCACGCTGACGGCGGGCAGCAGGATGCCCTCCTCGCGAGCGCTCGCGGGCGACCTGAGCGTGTCGCGGCGGCTGGTCGTCGACGCCTACGCGCAGCTGCTCGCCGAGGGCTATCTGGTCGCCCGCCCGGGCGCCGGCACCTATGTGGCGGCGACCGCGACCCTCGCCGACGGCTCCTCGCCAGCGCAGCCGGCGCGCGCGCCGCAGTTCGACTTCTTCCCTGGCGCTCCCGACCTGTCGGCCTTCCCGCGCACGCTGTGGCTGCGCGCGATGCGCGATGTGCTGGGCTCGGCGCCCGATGGCGCGCTGGCATATCCCGACGCGCGCGGCGCGCCTGCACTGCGCGGGGCGCTCAGCTCCTATTTGCGGCGCGTGCGCGGGGTCGTCGTCGATCCCGACTCGATCGTCGTGTGCTCTGGCGCGACGCAGGGGCTGGCGCTGCTCGCGCGGGCGCTCGTCGCCCAGGGCGTGACGACGATCGACGTGGAGGACCCGGGCCTGCCGCCGCACCGCGCGGTGCTCTCCTATGCCGGTCTGCAGGTCCGCGGAGCGACGGTCGACGAGCAGGGCGTCGACGTCGCCTCGCTGCGCGCCCCCGTCGTGCTGACGACGCCCGCACACCAGTGCCCGACAGGCGTGGTGCTCTCGCCGCAACGGCGCGGCGAGCTCGTGCGCTGGGCGCGCGACGGAGGCCTGGTGATCGAGGACGACTACGACGCCGAGTTCCGCTACGACCGCGCCCCGCTGGGGGCGCTGCAGGGCCTCGCGCCCGACCGGGTCGTGTACATGGGCACGGTCTCAAAGACGCTTGCGCCGGGCTTGCGGCTCGGCTGGCTGGTGCTGCCCCCATCGCTGATCGACGCGGTCGCCGAGGCCAAGACGTTCGACGACCTCGGCTGCCCGGCGCTCGACCAGCTCGTGCTCGCACGGCTGCTGGAGACCTCCGCCTATGACCGGCACCTGCGCCGCGCGCGACGGCGCAACCGCGAACGCCGCGACGCGCTGATCGCGGCCGTCGCGCGCGAGCTTCCGCAAGCGCGCGTAAGCGGCATCTCCGCCGGACTGCATGCGCTCGTGCGCTTGGCGCGCCCGGTCGATCTGCACGGCCTGGTCAGCGCCGCGGAGCGGCGATCGCTGCGGGTGTATCCGCTGGAGTTCCACCGGATCGCCCCCGGGATCGAGGCTGACGCGCTGGTGATGGGCTACGCCAACCTGTCCGAGCCGGCGATCGACGAGGGCGTGCGGCGGCTGGCCGAGGTCCTGCGAGAGCTGTGATCGATGGGGGCGGCGCGATGACAGACCGAGATCCGCCAGGTCCGCCAGGGGCGGGTGGTCCGGCCCGCCCCGGCGCGCACCCGGTGCCCGGCCGGCGCCTTCCGGCGGCGTTGTTCGCCGCGCGGCTGGCGGCGCGCAACGCGCCCCGCGGCGCGGGCGCGATCGATCGTGCTCCGCGCACCGGCACGATCGCCCAGGTCGCCGCCTGCAAGCGCGCGCTGCTGGTCACCTACCGCCGAGACGGCACTCCGGTGCCCACGCCCGTCTGGGCGGCGATCGCCGCCGGGCGCCTGTACGTCCGCTCGGAGCGCAGCTCGGGCAAGGTCAAGCGCCTGCGCAACGACGGACGCCTGTTGGTCGCACCGTGCACGGTGCGGGGCAAGCCGCTCGGCGCGCCGCTGGAGGCACGCGCGCGGGTTCTTCCAACGGCGCAGGAGACGATCGGCGAGCGCGCGCTCGCGCAGCGCTACGGCCTCGGTCGCGAGCTGTTCGAGCGGGCGATGGACCTGCTGCGCGTCGACATGTGCTTTCTCGAGGTGACACCGGGCCCGTGGTAGGCGCCCGGCCGAGCCCGCGCGCGAAGGGGTCTCCTAGGCGGGCGCGGCCGCAGAGACAGCGGCGAGCCGTGAGCGCGTCAGCGCGCGGGCGCCTTCGGCGACGAAGCTCGGCGGGGCGATCGCCAGGTACTGGTCGAACACCCAGCCGCACAGCCGGCGGTTCTCGAGCAGGCGGACGACGGCGGTGAGCGAGCGACTTGGCGTCATCCGTCCGGCGGCCTGCTGAGCGCGGAGCATCCAGCTGAACTTCCTCATGTGCGCGGCCGAGAAGGCGCCATAGCGCCGCAGCGCCAGCTCACGCGAGCGCCGCCCGTCGAGCACCGCGCGCAGCTCGCGTCCGCAAGCCAGACCGAAGTAGAGCGCCGTGCGGATGCCCTCGGCGGTCAGCGGGAGACAGTGTCCGGCCGAGTCGCCGGCGAAGAACACGCCGTCCTCGACCGCCGGGCGCAGCTGATGAGGGATCCAGTTGCCTTGATAGCCCTCGGCCGGCAGGCCGAGGTCGCCGGCGAGCCTGACGGTCGGCTCCTTGACGTGGTGAGAGGGCCAGAAGGAGCCGACGCCGACGCGCAGCTCGTCCTCGGCGGGGAAGCTCCAGGAATAGCCGGCGCGCACGTAACGCGTGTCTACCCACAGCTCCATCTCCTCGCCGCGGCCGCGCGGATGGACCTCCAGGCCGCGCGACAGCCGCGCGTTGGGCGGCTGGATCGTCGTGTGGTTGGACAGCACGCGCCGCCAGCCGAGCCCGTCGACGACCAGGGGCGCCGTCAGCGAGCCGCGGTCGGTGTGCACGGTTGCGCCGTCGCGGCCGGTCACCGTCGCCGTCTCGAACTCCAGCTCGCCGTCGTCGGCGTGGTCCCACATCAGCGCGCACAGCTCGCGGTAGTCGAATGTCGAGAACGACCACGGCAGCGACCAGCGCGCGGTGCGAAACGGCGTGTGCACGACGATCTCATCGAAGGTCTGGCGATGCGAGGACTGCAGATCCATCGCGCTCAGCCAGCGCGTCGGCATCGCGCAGGCGGAGGTCTGGCGCTCGCCTAGCTCGTAGCGGTCGATCACCAGCACGCGTGCGCCGGCGCCGGTGAGCTCGCGGGCGATCGCAAGCCCGGCGAAGCTCGCACCGCACACCAGGACGTCGCAATCGCGCTCTAATGGCGTGCGCGCCGCTCCCCGCGTCGTCGCTCGAACAGGCATCTTCCCAGCAATGATACGGCTGCGCTAGGCTTCGCCGGTGCAAACGGTGATGGAGAATCCTCAAGCTCGCGTGGTCGAGGGGTCCAACGGACTCCTGCTGGAGATCGACGGCGCGATCGTGCCCAACTACGAGGCGACCTTCCGGACGATCGAGGAGGGCGAGGTCGTAACGGGCCACGTCGTGCGAATCGACAAGGACGAGGTCCTCGTCGACATCGGCTACAAGTCCGAGGGCGTCATCCCGGCCAACGAGCTCTCGATCCGCAAGTCGGTCGATCCGAAAGACGAGGTGCACCTCGGCGAGGAGGTCGACGCGATCGTCATGACCAAGGAGGACCAGGACGGTCGCCTGATCATGTCGAAGAAGCGTGCGCGCTTCGAGAAGGCATGGCGGCGCATCGAAACGGCCGCCGAGTCGGGAGAGCCGGTGGAGGGCACGGTGATCGAGGTCGTAAAGGGCGGACTCATCATCGATCTCGGCGTGCGCGGCTTCCTGCCCGCCTCGCTGGTCGACATCCGGCGCGTGCCGAACCTCGACGAGTACATGGGCACGAAGATCGAGACGAAGGTGATCGAGCTCAACCGATCGCGCAACAACGTCGTGCTGTCGCGGCGCGCGGTGCTCGAGGAGGAGCGCAAGGAGGTGCGCCAGCAGATCCTCGATCGCCTGCAGCCCGGACTGGTCGTCGAAGGCCAGATCTCCAACATCGTCGACTTCGGCGCGTTCGTCGACCTCGACGGCATCGACGGTCTGATCCACATCTCCGAGCTCTCGTGGTCGCACGTCAACCACCCGAGCGAGATCCTCACGATCGGCGACACCGTCAAGGTCAAGGTGCTCGACATCGACCGCGACCGCCAGCGCATCTCACTGGGTCTCAAGCAGACCCAGGAGGACCCCTGGCAGCGGATCGTCGACACCTACAACGTCGGCGACGAGCTCGAGGGCAAGGTCACCAAGGTCGTCACGTTCGGCGCCTTCGTGGAGATACTCGACGGCGTCGAGGGGCTCGTGCACATCTCAGAGCTCGCGCCGCACCACGTGGAGAGCCCGCGCGAGATCGTGCACCCCGGCGATGAGATCCGCGTGAAGATCCTCGAGATCGACTCCGAGCGCCGCCGCCTGTCGCTGTCGGCCAAGCGCGTGGAGGATCAGATTCTGCCCGTGTCACGCCCGGGCGAGCCCGATGCCGAGCCGGCCGAAGCACTGGAGGCTGAGGCGCAGGCTTCCTCCGAGGCGCCTGAGGCCGAGCCCGCGGCGCCCGCGGCCGAGCAGGCCGAGCCCGAGGCAGCGGC
The DNA here is from genome assembly GCA_034664965.1 of Solirubrobacteraceae bacterium. Taxonomy (GTDB): domain Bacteria; phylum Actinomycetota; class Thermoleophilia; order Solirubrobacterales; family Solirubrobacteraceae; genus Palsa-744. The sequence continues at coordinate 5,699 of JAXDGQ010000324.1, forward strand.
CGCCGACGAGGCCGCGCTCGCGCCCGCGCAGGACGCCGAGCCGGCGCAGGACGCCGAGCCCGACGCGGTCGGCGAGGCGGTAGCGGCCGAGCCCGAGCCGCCGAGCGCCAACGAGCAGTCGCCAGCGGCGGACGCCGGCGACTCGGCTGAGGCCGGACAGCCGCCGGCCGAGGCGAGCGCAGCGGACGAGGGCGCAGAGCCCGCGGCCGAGCCCGCACAGGACTGAAGCGCTCTGAGCGGCGCCGGGCTGGTGGAGCCGGTGGTGCCCTTCGTCGGGCTGACAGGAGGCATGGGCGCGGGCAAGTCGACGGCGCTCGAAGCGCTCGAGCGCCTGGGCGCAGCCGTGCTGTCCAGCGACGCGATCGTGCACGAGCTCTACGCGCACGATGAGCGGCTGCGCGACGCCGTCGTCGCGCGCTGGGGGACGGAGGTCGCGCCGGGCGGCGTCGTCGACCGCGGCGCCGTGGCCGCACGGGCGTTCGCCGGCGCTGAGGAGCGCGCGTGGCTGGAGGGGATGCTGTGGCCGCTGGTCGGCGCTCGCGTCGCCGCCTGGCTGACTGAAGTGCGCGCCGCAGGGCCGGCCGGCGGGGCGCGCCCGCGCGCTGCCGTCGTCGAGGTGCCGCTGCTGTTCGAGGCCGGCCTGGAGGGACTCTACGATGCCACCATCGCCGTGGTCTCCGATGAGCGCCTCCGCCACGAGCGCGCCTCCGCGCGCGGTCACGCGCTGGCCGACGAGCGCTCGGCGCGTCAGCTGTCGCAGGAGGAGAAGGCGCGCCGGGCGACCTTCGTGGTGCGCAACGATGGCTCAGAACAGGAGTTGGAACAGGTGTTGTCGGCGGTACTTGACAAGCTAGTCGGATGAGCCGGCAGGTGGCCATGGGCCGGCGGCGGACGGCGCGGACGATCAGCCGGCGCACGCTCGGCACGCTGATGGCGCTCGCGGTAGCGGCGCTGGTCGTCGTGCTGATCGCCTCCGAGGTCAACCACGCCGTCAGCAAGCTCGGCCTGCCGCTCACCAACGCCGACGTGATCCGTAGGCAGGCGGCCGAAAAGCGGCTGGACCCGGCGCTGATCGCGGCGGTCATCTACGCCGAGTCGAAATTCGCCCCGCATCAATCCTCGGCGGGCGCGGAGGGATTGATGCAGATCCTCCCCGAAACCGCTTACTACATCGCGCATCTGTCGGGCGGCAGCCGCTTCACCGCCAGCGACCTGGCGACGCCGAGCATCAACGTGGCCTACGGCAGCTACTACCTGCGCTATCTGCTCGACCACTACGACGGCAACGAGATGCTCGCCGTGGCCGCCTACAACGGCGGTCTGGCCAACGTCGACAGCTGGGCTGCGCGGGCGCGCGCCGACGGGGGGCGCCTGACGGTCGCCACGATTCCCTTCCCGGAGACGCGCGCGTACGTGGAGCGTGTGCTGAACGCGCAGCAGGACTACCGCAGGACCTACCGGCGCGAGCTCGGGCTGAGGTAGGCGCTCGCTACGGTAGAGGGGGATGCCCGACTTCAAGCTCGACTCCGTTTTCACGCCTACCGCCGACCAGCCGAAGGCGATCGCCGCGCTGGCCGAGGGGGTAGAGGCCGGCGAACAGTTCCAGACGCTGCTCGGAGCCACCGGCACTGGCAAGACGATGGCGATGGCCGGCGTGATCGAGGCCGTCCAGCGCCCGACGCTGGTGATCGCCCACAACAAGACGCTCGCGGCGCAGCTGTGCAACGAGTTCCGCACGTTCTTCCCGGACAACGCGGTCGAGTACTTCGTGTCCTACTACGACTACTACCAGCCCGAGGCATACGTGCCGAGCCGGGACCTGTACATCGAGAAGGACTCGGCGATCAACCAGGAGGTCGACCGCCTGCGTCACGCCGCCACCGCCGCGGTGTTCGCGCGACGCGACGTGATCGTCGTCGCCTCGGTCTCCTGCATCTTCGGCCTGGGCTCGCCGGAGACGTATGAGATGAACATGCAGATCCTCAACCGCGGCCAGGAGATAGACCGCGACAAGCTGCTGCGCAAGCTCGTGTCGATCCAGTACCAGCGAAACGACACCGTCTTGTCGCGCGGAACCTTCCGCGTGCGCGGCGAGACGCTGGAGGTCTTCCCCGCCTACGCCCAGACGGCCTTCCGGGCGACGCTGTTCGGCGACGAGGTCGAGCGCCTGCAGCACTTCGACCCGCTGACCGGCGAGCTGCTGGAGGACGACCTCGAGCACGTTGCGATCTGGCCGGCTACGCACTACAACGTCAAGGAAGGCACGATCGAGGACGGCGTGGAGGCGATCGGCGCAGAACTGAACCTGCGCTGCGAGCAGCTGGAGTCCGAGGGCAAGCTGCTGGAGTCCCACCGCCTGCGCCAGCGCACGCAGTACGACATGGAGATGCTGCGCGAGATGGGCTTCTGCTCGGGGATCGAGAACTATTCGCGGATCCTCGACAAACGCCAGCCGGGCGAGCGGCCGTACTGCCTGATCGACTACTTCCCCAAGGACTTCATCTGCTTCATCGACGAGTCCCACCAGACCGTCCCGCAGATCGGCGGCATGTACGAGGGCGACCGCTCGCGCAAGCAGACGCTCGTCGACTACGGCTTTCGCCTGCCCAGCGCACTGGACAACCGGCCCCAGCGCTTCGAGGAGTTCCTCTCGATCACGCCGCAGCTGCTGTTCGTCTCGGCGACGCCCGGGCAGTACGAGCGGACCAACTCGACGCGGATCGTCGAGCAGATCGTCCGCCCGACCGGGATCGTCGACCCGCGCGTCGAGGTGCGCGAGACCAAAAACCAGATCGACGACCTGATGAACGAGGTGCGCAAGCGCACCGACCGCGACGAGCGCGTGCTGGTGACGACGCTGACCAAGAAGATGTCCGAGGACCTCTCGCAGTACCTGCTGGAGATGGGCTTCAAGACGCGCTACCTGCACTCGGAGATCGACACGCTCGAGCGCATCCAGATCATCCGCGACCTGCGCCTGGGCGAGTACGACGTGCTCGTTGGCGTGAACCTGCTGCGCGAGGGCCTCGATCTCCCCGAGGTCTCGCTCGTGGCGATCCTCGACGCCGACAAGGAGGGCTTTCTGCGCGGGGAGACATCGCTGATCCAGACGATCGGTCGCGCCGCGCGCAACGTCGACGGGACCGTGCTGATGTACGCCGACAAGGAGACGCGCGCGATGAAAGCGGCGATCTCCGAGACCGATCGCAGGCGCGAGATTCAGGTCGCCTACAACGAGGAGCACGGGATCACGGCCGCGACGATCGTCAAGGGCATCTCCGACATCGCCGAGTTCCTGCAGGCCGAGTCCAAGGTGCCCCGCGGGCGCAAGCGCGCCCGGCGCAAGTCCGCCACCTCGGGGGAGATGCCCAAGCACGAGCTCGAGCGGATGGTCGTAGAGCTGGAGGAGGAGATGATCACCGCCGCCGACGAGCTGCGCTTCGAGTACGCCGCACAGCTGCGCGACGAGCTTCGCGAGCTGCGCCGCGACCTGCGCGAGATCCAGGCCGGCGAGGCGCCGCCGGAGGGGGATGACACGATCGCCGAGGCTCGGGCGGCTGAGGACGGGGAGGCCGCTGCGCGTGAGGCCCCGACGGGCGACATCGCCTAGGATCCCCGCCGTGGACTTCGACCGTCAGGCGATCGAGCGGCGCGACTTTCCCATCGCCCGGCGCGGCTATGAGCCGGCCGCCGTCGACGCCCATCTGCGCGCGCTGGCCGGCGAGATCGAGCAGCTCGAGCGCGAGCTCTCAGATGGTGGCGCGCAGACAAGCCTCGCCTCGACCGCGGGCTCGCAGGTCCAGAGCATTCTCGCCGCGGCCGAGGCCACGGCGGCCGACCTCCAGCGTGAGGCGGCCGACGGCGCCCGCACGACGCGCGAGGAGGCCGATCGCGACGCTGCGCGCACGCGCGAGGAGGCGATCGCGCAGGCGCGCGCACACGTCGCCGCCGTGGCGCAGGCGACCGCGGTGCTGCTCGAGCGCGTCGGCTCGATGGACGCGCACGTGAGCGCACTGCTCGACAGCGTGCGCGCCGGCGGCGACCGCCTGGCGACGGACCTGAGCGCGGTCGCGGCGAACATGAGCGAGCTCTACGACGCCGCGGCTGGCCAGGCGGTGACGCGCGCGGTGGCCGGCGAGGCGGCCTCTCAGCGCTCCTCGGCTCCCGCCCCAGCCGCGCCGGCGCATCGCTCGCCGCAGCTGGCCGCCGACGCGCCGGCTCCGCCGGTCCCGCAGCCGGCGTCCGGGGCCGCAGCGCCGCAGGTGCGCCCCGCGCAAGCCGACCCGCCGCCGCTCTCGCCGCCCGAGGCGGCTGAGCCGGACGTGCACCTCGATCCCGAGGCGCCGGAGAACGGCGACATCGACGGAGCGCGGCTGATCGCGCTGAACATGGCGCTCAACGGCGAGTCGCGCGAGGACGCCGACCGCTATCTCGCCGAGAACTTCCAGCTGGCCGATCGCGCCGAGCTGATAGCCGAGGTATACGCAGCCATAGAGCCGTAGGCCGCCCGCAACGTGCGGCTTTTCGGGCGCTGAGCGATACGAACGTCTGTTCGACGTCATAGAATGAACGGCTAGATGCCAGCAGGCAACCAGATAGTCGTCTCGGGGGCACGCGAGCACAACCTGAAGGACATCTCGCTCTCGCTGCCGCGCGACGCGCTGGTCGTGATCACGGGACTGTCCGGCTCGGGCAAGAGCTCGCTGGCGTTCGACACGATCTACGCGGAGGGCCAGCGCCGCTATGTCGAGTCGCTGTCCGCATACGCGCGCCAGTTCCTCGGCCAGATGGACAAGCCGGACGTCGACTCGATCGAGGGGCTCTCGCCGGCGATCTCGATCGACCAGAAGACGACCTCGCGCAACCCGCGCTCGACCGTCGGGACCGTCACCGAGATCTACGACTACCTGCGGCTGCTGTGGTCGCGTGTGGGCAAGCCGCACTGCCCGATCTGCGGGCGTCCGATCGTCGGCCAGTCGGCCGAGCAGATCATCGACCAGACGATGGAGCTCGCCGAGGGGACGCGCTTCATGGTGCTCGCGCCGGTCGTGCGCGGGCGCAAGGGCGAGTATGGAAAGCTCCTGGAGGAGCTTCGCAACGACGGCTACGCGCGGGTGAAGATCGACGACCGCGTGCGCATGCTCGAGGAGTCGATCGTGCTCGACCAGCGCTACAAGCACGACATCTCGGTCGTCATAGACCGACTGGCGATGCGCCACGACGTGCGCAAGCGTCTCGCGGACTCGATCGAGACGGCAGTGGCGTCCGCCGATGGCCTCGTGGAGATCGAGATCGTCGGCCGCACGAAAGCCGAGCCCGATGCGGAGCCCACCCACGCGACCGGGGCCAAGGGCGCGCGCGCGGCGGCCACGCAGATCGTCCCTGGCGAGACGCCGCCGCCCGGCACGATCTTCACCTTCTCCGAGCGCTTCGCCTGCCCCGAGCACGGCCCGTCGCTGGTCGAGCTGGAGCCGCGGATCTTCTCCTTCAACTCCCCGCACGGGGCATGCGACCGCTGCACCGGGCTGGGCTCGCAGATGGAGATCGACCCGGAGCTCGTCGTGCCAGACCCGACGCTGTCGATCGCCGAAGGCGCGCTCGCGCCCTGGGCCAACAGCACGTCCAACTACTACGAGCAGGTGACCGAGGCGATCGCCGAGCGCTATGGAGTGGAGCTGGAGGCGCCGTGGGAGGACCTGCCCGAGGAGCACCGCGAGTTGTTTCTCCAAGGCACCAACGGCGAGCCCGTGCAGGTCAGCTACCGTAACCGCTACGGTCGGCGACGCTCCTATGCGACGCGCTTTGAGGGGATCGTCAAGAACCTCCAGCGGCGCTACCGCGAGACCGACTCGGAGTGGACCCGCGAGAAGATCGAGGAGTTCATGTCGCTGCGCGCCTGTCCGGTGTGCGGCGGCGCTCGCCTGCGTGCCGAGTCGCGTGCGGTGACCGTCGGCGGCACCCGCATCGAGGACTTCTGCGCGCTGTCTGCGCGCCGGGCGCTGGAGTGGCTGCAGGAGGTCGAGCTGTCAGAGACAGATCGCCACGTGGCACGGCTGATCCTGCGCGAGATCTCCGAGCGCCTGCAGTTCCTGGAGAACGTCGGCATCGGCTACCTGTCGATGGACCGGGCCGCGGCGACGTTGTCGGGCGGCGAGGCACAGCGGATTCGCCTGGCCACGCAGATCGGCTCGTCGCTGGTGGGCGTGCTGTACATCCTCGATGAGCCCTCGATCGGGTTGCACCAGCGCGACAACTCCAAGCTGATCGCGACGCTCGACCGGTTGCGCGACCTGGGGAACACGGTGATCGTGGTCGAGCAC
>JAXDGQ010000325.1:0-6081 GCA_034664965.1 Solirubrobacteraceae bacterium
CGGACGGGATCGCGATGGTCACGATCGTCGCGTCCAGCACCACCATCAGCTGCGCGACACTGAGCAGGGCCAGGACTGCCCATCGGTTCGGTTCACGCTGTGTCGGGGCCGCCGACATCGGGTGGGCCGCATTCCGATCGGTGCCGCGACCATCGACCTCAGACATCCCTGGACGGTAACACCGCAAAGCCGGCGGGTGATGAGCAGTGATCGGTGGCGCAATCCCCCTTTCCGGGCAGCGAGTAGCGTCCGCCTTCTTCGCCCCCCGCGCAGATGGCCTGCTAAGCGGTAGATCCAGGTTCGACTCCTGGCGGGGGCACTTAGATAGGCCTGCTCGGACACGCGCTCGGCGTGCGTTCGGCGATCAGGACTCGCGCCGCAGGACGATCACATCACGCCGCCCCTCTAGGCGCTCGATACGGATTCTGCCTCTGGCTCGTGGTCACGGGAAGGCGAAGCAGGGGCGCGAGCCAGGTGCTGGTGCACGAGGCTCACGACTGTCGCTCCCTCGGCGACTGCGGTTGCGCAGCGCTTGATCGAGCCGGCGCGCACATCGCCAGCCGCATAGACGCCCGGCACGCTGGTCTCGAGCAAACCGTCCGTCGCGGCATCGCGACCGGTGAGGATGAAGCCGTTGGAGTCTCGCGCAACGGTGTCGCCAAGCCAGTCGGTGCAGGGCTCTGCCCCGAGGAACAAGAACAGAAATGAGAACGGGAGCGCCGCTCCGTCCACGAGCTGGACGCCTTCGAGGTGTCCCTCCTGTCCGTTGAGCTGGCTGATTTCGCTGCCGTCGCGGATGGCGACGCCAAAGCGATCGAGATCGTTGATCAGGTATTGCGACATCGTCTCCCGCAGGTCATGGCGCCGGTGCAGCAGCGTGACGAGTGCTCCGCCGCGCGCCAGCCAGATGGCGGCCTGGCCTGCGGAGTTCCCGCCACCAACGACGCCCACACGTTGCCCTGCGCAGAGCTCTCCCTCGAGCGGTCCCGCGGCGTAGAAGACGCTGACTCCCTCGTAGCTGTCGAGACCCTGCACGGGTGGGCGGCGGTAGTCGGCGCCGGTTGCGAGCAGAACGGCGCGCGCGATGATCTCGGTGTCCCCGTCGAGCTCGACGACGTGCCGATCGGTGCCCGGGTGCAGCGCCCGAGCGCGGTAGGGCGTCGCGGCCCGCGCGCCGAACTTGCGCGCCTGCGAGATCGCGCGGCTGGTCAGTTCAGTGCCGCTGATCCCCGCGGGAAAGCCGAGATAGTTCTCGATTCTGCGCGAGGTACCCGCTTGGCCGCCCAGCGCCGCGCTCTCGACCATCAGCGTGTCCAGACCCTCCGAGGCGCCGTATACCGCCGCACCCAGGCCGGCCGGCCCACCGCCGATGACGAGCAGGTCCACCTCCTCGCGCCGCGGCAGCTCGCGCCCGATGCCCAGCGCCCTCGAGAGCTCGCCATTGGCCGGGTTGCGGAGCTCCGCGCCACCCGGTAGGCGAACGATCGGCAGACCATCAAGATCGCGTGCCGGCCGGCCGGGGTCGATCGACTCCTCGGCAGGCGGCTCGATCCACGAGTGGGGAAGTTTCTGGCGGCGCGCGAAGTCGAGCAGCCGCCGCGTCTCGGCCGAGTCACGTGGGCCGATGATCTCGAGCCCGATCCCGTGTTGCTGCTGAAGAAGCTCGCGTCGCTCGACGAAGGCGCTCAGGAGAAGGTCGGAGAGCGAACCGTCCTCGAACAGCAGCCGCCGCAGGACTTCGCGATCCACCGCGATATACCGCATCGCCTCCGTCACGACCGCCGTGACGAACACCGTCTGCCCCGAGAGAAGGTTGATCTCTCCGAGGAAACCCGAGGCGCCGTGACGCACGATCTCCCGGCCGGCGCCATCGACTATCGCCGCCTCACCGTCCAGGATCGCGATGAACGGATAAGCCTCATCTCCGATCTGGTACAGCGTCTGCCCCACCTCGGCGGTCCGCTCTTCTCCGTGCTCGGCCAGCATCGCGAGTTGCGAGCTCGACAGCACCCGGCTAGCCGGCTCGGCCATCAGATCGGCCCGAAACCGATCGAGCTTGCGGGTCTGCTCACGGACTGCAGGCGAGAGAGCATCTTCCGACCTAGCCTAGACGGCTTTCGGCGCCGGCCCGGCCCGTCGCGGTCGTCATTCGCGCGGCGCGATCGCCACCACACTGGCCTGGACGCGAGACACCCCTGCAACCCCCAGCGCCATGGCTGTTGATCAGGCGTCTCCTGATCCCGGCAGATTGCGCCGCGCACGCCACCATGCGCTGCCTCGGCGTTGTATGAGGAACCGCTCGAGGCGGTTCCTCCTGGCCCACAGGTCGCCTTCGACGCCATCCAGCGCCCGGCGTCTTTCGCGCGTGAGCTTCAGCTGGCGTTCGACGTGGCCGAGTGCCTCGGCCGCGAGCTCTCCCTGCGCCTCTGGATCCTCGGTGTGCTCGAATCGCTCCCGCACTAGACGAAGCGCTTCCTCGGCCTCGAGCATGCTGCTGGTGCTCTCCAGCGGGGGGCCGAGCGGCTCCTCGCCCTGTACGGCATTCATCGGGACACCACCTGTCGCCCGTCGCGCGAGACGGTCGCCGAGGAGGTGGATCCTAGCTCTGACTCGGCGTGGACGATCAGCACGGGGACGGGACTGTGGTGCAGCACGTAGTGGCTCACGCTGCCGAGCAGCACAGAGCGCAGCGCGCCGCGTCCGCGGGAGCCCATGACCACGAGATCGTGGTGTCCGCTGGCGATCTGGTCGATCAGCGCGGGTCTGACCGGCTCGCGGCTGAGCTGGGTGCTGACCGACAACCCGGCGGGAGTCCGTTCGACGGCCGCCCGCAGGATCGTCTCGGCCTCGACCTCGGCGTCGCGCGCGAGCGTCGCCGCGATTTCACCGCCTGCCCCGATGTAGACGGCTGCGGAGGGCGTTGCGACCGCGCTGAAGTAGGTCACACGGGCGTGCTCTGCCTCGGCCAGGTCGATCGCCTGCGTGAGCGCCTGGTCGGCGTCCGCTGAGCCGTCAATGGCGACAAGGATGCTCTGGAACATGATCCGCTCCTTTTCCTGACGGGGAGCTCGTCTCGACTGCCTTGAAGTTATAGCAGGCTACTATATAGTCTTCAATATGCCTGACATCGGCATCGTCTCAGAGACAGAGGGGACCGAGGAGGTCGACTACGTCGCCGAGCACCTCCTCTCGCGCGCCGCCCTGCTCGTCCGGCTGCTCGTCAAGCAGGTGCGCAGTGGCGAGATCTCCCGCACCGAAATGGAGGTCCTGAGCATCCTCAGGGAAGGGCCACGGAGGATCACCGAGCTCACCGAGCTCGAGGGGATCGCGCAGCCCACGATGACGCTTCTCGTCAAGCGCCTGGAGGAGAAGGGCCTGGTGCAGCGCGAAGGGCTGCCGGACGACGGACGCGTGGTCATGATCAGCCTCACCCGGGCGGGCCGCGCGGCGCAGCAGAAGTTCCGTGCGCAGTTCCTCGCAGCCATGCGAGCTGACCTGCAGGAGCTCTCCGACCAACAGCTGACGGCGCTATCGGCCGCGACGGAGACCCTCAGCTCGTTCGTGGACGACCTGCAGCAGCGGGCCGGAAGATGACAAGCTGGCCCGGCCGCTGACGCCCCGCCGGTGGGTGCGCGGCGAGCGAGGGTCATCCGAAGAAGTTTGGCCCGCCCTGCGTCGGGGTAGCGAGAAAGCTGCTGGTGAGCTGAAACCAGATCGCGTCACCGGTGGGTGGCGGGCCGTTGGCGCGATGAGGGGATTACCGCATCTATGGGTGAGAGGAAGGCGGGATGATGGGGTTCCAAGGGGCACGCGCTGGCCTGCGCCGGCGTCGATTGGCTTTGGTTGGCGCGGCGGCGCTGTCGGCCCTCTCGCTCGCGACAGCCGCGTCCTCGTTCGCCACTACCGGCGCGACCGGGTGGGGTGCCAACGAACAGGGCCAGCTGGGTAACGGCACGACGACCAGCAGCGACCTCCCCGCGGCCGTGACGGGGCTCAGCGACGGAGTCGCGGCGATCTCGGCTGGTAGCAATCACAGCCTCGCCCTGCTGACGTCTGGCGCCGTCGTTGCCTGGGGCGAGAACGGTTCCGGCGAGCTGGGCAACGGAACCACCGCCGGGCCGGAAACGTGCCCATCGGGCTTCACCTCGGTCGCATGCTCGACGACGCCCGGCCCCGTAACCGGGATAGGTGGAGTCCGGGCGATCTCCGCCGGCGGCGGCTCGAGCTTTGCGCTGCTCAAAGTAGGAACGATCATGTCCTGGGGTAGCAACTTCGCCGGAGCGCTGGGCGTTGGCACGACGACCGACAGCGACCTGCCAGTAGCGGTGAGCCTGGCGACCCGGGCCAAAGCCGTCTCCTCCAACGGCCCCCACGCGCTCGCCCTGGTCGGTACGGGAAAGGTCATGGCATGGGGAGACAACGAATACGGACAGCTGGGCGACGGCACGCACAGCGGCCCCGAATCGTGCCCTTCGGCCGGCACCAGCACCGTTCCCTGCAGCAAGACTCCCGTAGCCGTCAGCGGACTCCGCGGCGTCGCCGCCATCTCCGCCGGCGACGACCACAACCTGGCGCTGCTCAAAGACGGCACGGTCATGGCATGGGGCGCCAACAACGATGGCCAGCTCGGGAACAACACGACGACCGATAGCGACGTGCCGGTCCCCGTGACCGGCCTTGGCGGGGTCAAGGCGATCTCTGCAGGAGGCTTTCACAGCCTCGCCCTGCTCAACGACGGAACCGTCATGGCTTGGGGTGACAACGGCAACGGTCAGCTCGGCGACGGCACGATAATCCACAAACACGTGCCCGTCGCGGTGACCGGTCTAAGCGGCGTGACGTCGATCTCAGCCGGCCTTGCCCACAGCCTCGCGCTGCTGGGTGACGGCACGGTCAGGTCGTGGGGCTGGAATGAAAACGGTCAGCTGGGCAACGGGACGCCTCATGGCGAGAGTACGCTCGCGCTGCCCGTAGTCGGCTTGAGCGGAGTCACAACGATCTCAGCCGGCGGCTATCACAGTCTCGCCAACAGTCCACCGCCCGCGATCACAAAAGTAACGCCCAGAAAAGGACCTGCGAGTGGTGGCACCACGGTCACGATCACGGGGACCGACCTCAACGGCGTGACGTCCGTCGAATTCGGCTCGACGCCCGCGACGAGCTACACCGTGAACTCGTCGACCTCGATCACCGCTGTCTCGCCCCCCGAGACACCCGGCCTCGTCGATGTGACGGTGACGACGCCGAACGGGACCAGCGCGCCTAACCCGCGTGACCACTTCAGGTTCGTGAAATGAGTCTCTGCATCAGTTGTAGGTGAACTGGTCGGCGGGAGCAGCTCTCAGGCTGGTCTGTCCGCCGATCGTTGCTTTTACGTCCACGGATGCCGCCTTGTGCGCTGGAGCGAGGGCTGTGCACGAGGTGATCGCGTTGCATTCGACGCTCGTCGCCGCGGCGGTGCCGAATTTCAGCGCGGTCGCGCCAGCGCCGAGTGCAAATCCGGTGCCGGTGACGGTCACCGTCGTTGCACCGGAGGCAGGCCCGCTGTTCGGGCTCACGCTCGTGACGGTGGGTGGCCCGAATTTGAAGCGATCCGGCAATGCGGTGGCACTGGTGCCGTTCGGAGTCGTGACGGTCACGTGCGCGGTCTGCGCCGTGGCGGGTGGCGAGACCGCGCTGAGCGAGCCGGCCGAGGACGTCGTGAAGCCGGCGGCGGCCGTCGAGCCGAAGTGGACGCCGATGACCCCCACGAACCCCGTACCGGTCAACGTAACGGTCGTGCCCCCGGCCGCCGGTCCGCTGCCGGGGGTGACGCCCGTGATCGTCGGGCGCGGGCCCTTGGGGACATAGAGGAAGCGGTCCGCGCCAGAGCCGCCGCTCGTCCCGCCCGGATTCGTCACCGTCACGTCCACTTCTCCGGCTCCCGCGGGCGCCACGGCAGTGAGCGATGTGTCCGAGTCGACCGTGAAGCTGCTCGCGGCCGCCGCTCCGAAATGAACACCCGTGGCCTTGGCCAGATCGGTTCCTTCGACGGTCACGGTGGCCCCGCCGCCTTCGAGCCCGGCATTCGGGGCGACCGAC
>JAXDGQ010000326.1:0-5021 GCA_034664965.1 Solirubrobacteraceae bacterium
CGGCGGTCCGGTCCATGTCCCACGCGCCGGCCACAAGCGGGTGCAGCTCGCCGACGAAGCCCAGCGCCTGCCCGCCGGCGCGCACGACGGCGCTGCGGCCCGGGTGCAGGAACGGCCACGTGCGCTCCTGCACCGACCAGTCGACGTGCAGCTGGTCCAACAGCGCCGCCAGCAGCGCCTTGGCCGCGAAGAAGTCGGCCTGCGCGGGCTCCCCGCGCCACGAGCGGGGGGTCAGCGAGCCGCTCAGCAGCACGCCGAGGCCGTGGTGTTCGTCGGCCGCGCGCTCGTCGCCGGCGGCGGTTGCCCGATAGACCGTCCCGGACTCGAAGATCGCGATGTCCGGGCCGTTGCGCGCGACGTTGTGCTGCGCGGCGTCCATCAGCGAGCCCAGCAGCGTCGGGCGCATGATCGACTGGGCGTCCGACAGCGGGTTCTCCAGGCGAACGACGTTGCGCATCGGATGATCGGCTGCCAGCAGCAGCCGGTCGAGCAGCTCCGGCTCGGCAAAGCTCCACCCGACGATCTCGTGCAGGCCGCGCCCGGCCATCGCGTCCTCGGCCGCGCGACGCACCCGCTGAGCGTGGGTGAGCATGCCCGCCGCGCCGCGCCGCGCCGGCAGCGTCGCCGGCAGGCGATCGACCCCGTCTATGCGCGCGACCTCCTCGATCAGGTCGACCTCGCGCGTGACGTCGTCGCGGCGCAGCGCCGGCACCGTCACGTCCAGCCCACCGGGCGCTGGCGAGCTGGCGAAGTCCAGCGCGCGCAGGATCTCGGCCTGCCGCTCGAGGGCCACCGGCACGCCGAGGATCGCCTGCACGCGCGCCTCGCGCAGGCGCAGCACCAGAGGCGCGGCGGGCTCTGACGCGACGTCGATCGTCCCCGGTGCCGGCGACGCGCCGCAGCACTCGATCATCAGCCGCGTGGCGACGGCCTGGGCGTGCGTGCACTGCTCGGGCTGCAGTCCCTTCTCAAAGCGCGAGGAGGCCTCGCTGCGCAAACCCAGGCGCCACGACGCGCGGTGGATGCTCGGCCCGTCCCAGGTCGCCACCTCCAGCAGCACGCGCGTCGTGTCGGGCGCCACCTCCGAGCGAGCGCCGCCCATCAGCCCGGCGATCGACGTCGGACCGTCGGCGTCGTCGATCACGACCATCTCGGAGTCGAGCTCGCGCGTCTGCCCGTCGAGCGTCTGCACCTGCTCGCCGTCGCGCGCGCGGCGCACGGTCAGCCTCGCCCCGGCGACGCGGTCGAGGTCGAAGGCGTGCAGCGGCTGGCCGGTCAGCAGCATCGTGTAGTTGGTGATGTCGACGACGTTGTTGATCGGCCGCTGCCCCGCCGCCATCAGCCGCGCCTTCAGCCAGTGCGGCGAGGGGCCGACAGTGACGTTCTCGAACACTCGCGCGGTGAAGCGCGGGCACAGGTCCGGGCACTCCACGACGACCTCCGCGCCCTCCACCGGGCCCGCGGACCCGGGGTCCGCCAGCCACGGCTCGCCCGCCAGCGGCGCCCCGGTCGCGGCGTGCAGCTCGCGGGCCACGCCGTACACGCCCAGGCAGTCCGGGCGGTTGGGCGTGATCTCCAGCTCGAGCACATCGGTGGCGATCGCCAGCACGTCGGCCAGCGGCGTGCCAGGCGCGAACTCCGCGTCGAGCATCGCGTCGTCGAGCACGAGAATGCCTTCACCGCCCGCGCCGATCTCCAGCTCGTCCTCGGCGAGGATCATCCCTTCGGAGACGACCCCGCGCAGCTTCGCGCTCCCGAGCTTGGTTCCGTCTGGCATGACCGCGCCGGGCAGCGCGACGGCGACCGTCTGGCCGGTCGCGACGTTCGGTGCGCCGCAGACGATCGTCGCGGGCGCGCCATCGTCCGCCACACCGACGTCCACCGTGCAAACGCTCAGGCGATCGGCGTCGGGGTGCGGCTGCACGTCGAGTACGTGGCCGACGACAAACCCCTCGGCGGACGGCACGCCATGATGGTGAACCGACTCGACCTTCGTGCCCGTCAGCGTCAGGCGCTGCTCGATCGCGTGCGTGTCGAGTCGCGGGTCGCAGTATTCGCGCAGCCATGTCAGCGGGACGCGCATCAGAACTGATCCAGGAAGCGCAGATCGTTTTCGTAGTACAGGCGCAGGTCAGGCACGCCGTGCTTGAGCATCGCGATGCGCTCGACGCCCATGCCCCACGCGAAGCCCTGCACCTTCTCCGGGTCATACCCGGGCGCGTTGGCCTCGCTGGTCGGCACGTGCGAGTAGACGTTGGGGTCGACCTCGCCGGCGCCCAGCACCTCCAGCCAGCCCTCGCCCTTGCAGAGGGGGCAGCGCGCGCCGTCTCGCAAAAAGCCGGTGCCCGTGCATTGAAAGCACGACACGTCGACCTCGACGCTCGGCTCGGTGAAGGGAAAGAAGTGCGGGCGCAGGCGCACATCGCGGCGATCGCCGAAGACCGCGCGCGCGAACATCAGCAGCGTTCCCTTCAGGTCGGCGAGCGTGATGTCCTCGTCGACGGCCAAGCCCTCGATCTGGTGAAACTGCGGCGTGTGCGTCGCGTCGGAGTCCGGCCGGTACACGCGGCCGGGAATCACCACATACAGCGGCGGCGGGTGGGTCTCCATCGCGCGCACCTGCATCGGCGAGGTGTGCGTGCGCAGCACGAGCTCCTCGGCGGCCA
Source organism: Solirubrobacteraceae bacterium (assembly GCA_034664965.1). Classification (GTDB taxonomy): domain Bacteria; phylum Actinomycetota; class Thermoleophilia; order Solirubrobacterales; family Solirubrobacteraceae; genus Palsa-744. Next base: position 2,667 of record JAXDGQ010000326.1, read on the forward strand.
GCGGCGAGGGCGGCTGGCCGGGCGGCGGCTCGGCCGGCTCCAGCAGATCGGGCCGCGCGACATAGAAGGTGTCCGTGCGCGCCCGCGCGGGATGCGTTGGGCTGTGGTTGAGCGCGTCGAAGTTGTAGTGCACGCTCTCGATCTCCGGCCCCTCCATCACCGTGAAGCCGAGGCCCAGGAAGATGTCTTCCAGCTCGCGGCGCATCGTCGTCAGCAGATGCAGCCGCCCCACCGGCTGCGCCGGCGCGCCGGGCAGCGTCACGTCGACGCGGTCGGCGCGCAGGCGCTGTTGCAGCTCCTCGCCGCCGAGTTGTGAGCTGCGCCGCTCGATCAGCGCCTCCAGCGCCTGGCGCGCCTGGTTTGCGGCCTTGCCCACGGCGCCGCGTTGCTCGGGTGCCAGCTGGGCGACGCCGCGCAGCGTCTGGGGAAGCTCCGCCTTGCGGCCGAGGTAGCGCACGCGCAGCTCGGCCAGCGCCTCGGCCGAGCTCGCCGCCGCGATCTCCGCCTCGGCCTGCTGCTGCAGCTCTGCAATGCGCTCGATCATCTCGCCCGGACCCTAGATGAGCCGCAGGCGCGCTCGCCGCCCCGCGTCACCTCATACAGCGCCACCGTCGCCGCCATCGCCGCGTTGAGCGACTCCGAGGCGATCGGGATGCGGGCGCTGCGCTCGCACGCCGCGACGATCTGCGCGGGCAGGCCCTCGCGCTCGGCGCCGACCAGCAGCGTGAGCGGGCCGGGCGCGCGATCCCCCCCGGGCCCGCGCAGCGCGCCGGGCGCATCGGCGACCAGCGCCACGCGCTCGCCCGGCAGCTCGCCGACGTCGCCGACGCGAGCGAGGGCGACAAAGAAGATCGCGCCCATGCTCGCGCGCACGGCCTTCGCCGAGTGCGGGTCCGCGCAGCCGGGGCCCAACGCGACGCACGACGCACCGAAGGCCTGTGCGGAACGCACGATCGTGCCGACGTTGCCCGGGTCGCCGACGCCGTGCAGATACACGCACAGCGGTCCGCCGGCCTCAGCCCAGCGCTGCTCGTAGACGCCGATCACGCGCGTCCCCGAGCCGAGCGTCGACGCGGCCCGCAGCGCCGCGGGCTCGACGTCGTGAAAGGCCGGCCCGCCGATGCCCGAGCCGGACACGCGGTAGCCCTCCAGGGCTGGGCGCCCGGCCCGCGCGGCGGCGAGCACGAGATCCTCGCCCTCGGCGGCGAAGCGCCCCGCGCGGTCACGCTCGCGCCGGGTAGCCAGGCGCTTGACGGCCTTCAGGCGGGGGTTCTGGGGGGAAGTGATCTGTGTCATCGAAATCGTCGGGCTGCGGGTGCTGCTTCGGGCATAAAAAAAGCGCCGTCCTGTTGAGAACGGCGCCCGGGAGGCTTCTCGATGTCGGTTGCCGGGTCAGGCAGCCGACGCCTCGCGGGCGACCTCGGCAAAACGTCGGAAGGTGTCGGCGTCGCGGACTGCGATGTCCGCGAGCACCTTGCGGTCGAGCTCGACCCCGGCCAGCTTCAGGCCATGCATCATCTGCGAGTAGCTCATGCCGTTGACGCGGGCCGCTGCGTTGATGCGCGTGATCCACAGGCGGCGGAAGTCGCGCTTGCGGTTGCGCCGGTCGCGGTACGCGTAGGCGTCCGCCTTCATCAGCGCCTCCTTGGCGCGCTTGTAGTTCGAGTGCGCCTCGCCGCGGAAGCCCTTGGTCAACTCGAGCGTCGCGCGGCGCTTCTTGCGCGCGTGAACGGAGCGCTTGACCCTGGTCACTTGCCCACTCCAAGCATCCGCTTGATGCGCGGAGCGTCGTGGTCGCTCATGATCTTCGGGGCGCCCAGGGCGCGCTTCTTCTTCGGCGACTTCTTCTCGAGGATGTGGCTCGTGAAGGCGTGGCGGCCGCGCACCTTGCCGGTGGCGGTGACTTTGAAGCGCTTCTTCGCGCCGGAGTGGGTCTTCATCTTGGGCATGATCGCGAGCGGACGATTATGACACGGCGGTGTCCGCGGAGGCGCCCGCGGTGTCGCCCGAGGCCTGCTCGTCCTGCGCCTGCTCGTCGCCGTCGGCTGCATCGTCCTTGCCGGAAGGCGCCCGCGCGGCAGCATCGTCGCCTCCCCCCGGGGCCGCGCCAGCCTCGGGAGTCTCGACGGCCTGCACCGCCTGCTCGTCGAGCGGAGAGGCCAGCGCGGTCGACGCCACGTCGCCGGTCTCGCCCTCCGGGAAGACCTCGTCGGCCGCCTCGCCGGCGTCGGCCTTGCCCGCCAGGACGGCTTTGGACGGAGCCATCATCATCGTCATGTTGCGCCCTTCCTGGATCGGGCGCTGCTCGACGACGCCGAGCTCGGCGAGCTCCTCGGCGAGGCGGTCGAGGATCGC
>JAXDGQ010000327.1:0-26743 GCA_034664965.1 Solirubrobacteraceae bacterium
CCTGGCGTCGCGAGCTCGATCCGGACATGGACCGCGTCAACGTCAACGGCGGCGCGATGGCGCTCGGCCACCCGCTCGGCTCGACCGGCGCGCGGCTGATCACGACGCTGCTGCACGAGCTCGAGCGCTCGGACAAGGAGATCGGTTTCGTGACGATGTGCTGCGGCGGCGGCCTCGGCACCGGCACGCTGATCCAGCGCGTCTGAGGGCCCTCTGACGGGCGCCGCCCCTTCGGGGGCGGCGGCCTGCTCAGCCCTGCGGACCGCCCCCGGTCCAGTTGACCGGCACGGGGGGCAGGGCCAGCAGCGCGGCCCACGTGGCCGCTTCGGCGACGCCGCTGGCCGGAAGCGAGCGCGCCGTCTGGAACGCGCGCAGGTTGGCGGTCGTCTGCGCGCCGAACACGCCGGTGACTTCCTGGCTCGGGATCGCGCTGGCGAGGTGCTCCTGCAGCCACAGGACCTGGTCGCCTTTGGCGCCTTTGCTGAGTTCGGGATAGGACCCGTTCGGCGTCACGGTCGTCAGCGGCGCCAGCGGCGCGGCGAGCGTGCTCCAGCCGCTGGCCGGCGTCTCCTGCCAGTCCCAGAAGGAGTAGCCGGTCGCGCCGTAGAGGACGGACTCCTGGCGGAAGCGCAGCACGTCGGCCGTGCTCACGCCGCCGTAGGTCTGCCCGAGCGGGAAGATCGGCCGGCCGTAGATGCGGTTGCCGATGTACGTGTTCGCATAGACCGTGTCGACGGATACGCCGATGTCCTTCCAGTACATCTGCGGGGCGTTGTACTGCGCGCCGTTGGGCCCGAGGAACACCGAGTAGGGAAGCGACGGGTGATAGGAGACGTAGGGGAAGGCGGCCAGGGCCACCGGGAAGGCCGGGCCGACCTTCGCGCGCAGGGCGTTGATGTACGTCTGCGCGGCAGCGTAGTGGCCCTCGTACTCGGCCTCGGCGTCGATCACCAGGCAGTCGGCCCCGTTGGCGGCGGCCTGCGCGCCGAGGTTCGCCTCGCCGGCCGGGTTGGTGCCGTAGACGTACTGCCAGGCGCAGGCTTTCAACCCGTTGGCGTGCAGTTCGGCGACCAGCTGCGCGGAGAACTGGCTCCAGTAGTTGCTCGATCCATCCGAGCTCTTGATGAACAGCGTCGTGACGCCGGCCGCGTGCGCCTGGGCAGCGATCGACGCGACGTTGCCGCCGTTGGATTTGCTCATGTACCAGATCCACATGCCCTGGCCGTCGAAGGCCGAGCCGCTCACGGCACCGACGGCGGACGGCGTTGGGGGGGGCTTCACTTTTGTCACCGGCGGGTGCAGCGCGTGGCGGTAGACATAGATCGGGCCGTAGGAGCTCGAGTGGCGGGAGCGGCTGAGCAGCACCATGATGCGGCCGGAGTGGGCGCTGCCGGGGACGGTCAGGATCAGCCCGGCGTTGGTCATGCGCAGGTGCGAGACCGGCGAGCGGGCGTTGATGCGCGCTCCCGGGGTGCGCGGAAAGGCGACCGTGGTCCCCGCCAGGAGCCCTTTGCCGGCCAGCAGCAGCGTGCCGCGTGCGGAGACCTGATGAGGGTTGGCGCTGCACCGCGCGCGCGGCAGGCAGCTGACGCTCGTGATCCGCACGCTCGTCACGTGGGGGCTCGCGGCGACGGTCGTGCGCTTCGTGACCGGCGCCTTGGTGGCCGGTCCCGCGCCACCGGCGACGGTCGGCCCGGAGACGGTCCCACCGGGACTCGTCGCCAGCGCACCCGCCGGAGTGCAGGCCAGCGCGCCGAGGCAGATCAGCATCGCTGTGGCAGCAGGTGCTGCGAGATGCTTCGGCCGCGACCACCTGGATCGCGGGTGGGCGGTGCTGGTCGCCAAGACACTCCCCTTCCCGACGGGCGACTTGCCCTTCGCAGTTGCGCGGCGTCCGACGTTAGCCACTATGCACTGCCAAACCGTGCAGCGCCACCGAAGTTGCGTCAGCCCCAGCGAAAGCCGGCCGGGGCAGGGCTCGGCGCGAGCGGGCTCGACGGAAGGTCCGCCGAGGTGTCGGGCAGGTTGTAGGCGGACGGCGCGACGTCGTTGGGAGCGTCGGGGTGAAACAGCGACGCGAGGTACTGGATCTGCTCACGACCGACCCCCAGCTCGAACTGGCCGCCGCCGTAGTTGCCGATGCCGTTTGACGCGCAGTAGTCGTAGGCGTCCAGCAGGCTGCGCAGCCCACCCAGGCGCGACGGCTTGATGTTCACCATGCGCGGGGGGTAGGGCAGCGACTGGATGTCCGCGATCGAATGTATCGGCGCATCCCAGGAGAAGCGCTCGCGGTGGCCGGCGAGCACGGCGTCGGTCTCCGGCGTCAGCTTGGGGTCCTCGATCCAGGCCTCGGGAAACGCCTGCACGACTCGTTCATAGAGCACCGGGTCGGCCGGCTGATCGACGATCGAGCCCACGTAGAGACCCTTGAAGTCGACCGAGTCGACCGCGCCCGTGCTGAGCAGCCCGGCGATCAGCGGCTCGTCCCACGAGCTCGTCGGGTCCAGCTTGAAGCGCAGGCCCGGATACAGCGCAAGGAGCCGGCTCACGGGCGCCAGCGACGGCGGCTCGCCCAGCCGCAGCGAGACGACGAAGCGCACCGGCAGGGGCTCGCGGCCGAGCGCCGCGTGCAGCGTGGTGCGCGCCTGGCGCAGCGCCAGGTCCAGCGCGGCCGACTCATACGCCCATGTGCGGTAGCGCTCCGAGACGTCGCGCTGAGGGGGCTCGGCGAACAGGGGAAGGCTTGAGAGGTGCTCGGAGAAGGACGCCAGCGTGAAGCGGCCCGCCAGCGCCAGCGTCGGTCCGGCCGCCTGCAGCACGTCGTGGTCGACGGCCTCGTAGGTCACGTCCTCGCCTACGCCCTCCTCCCCCGCGCCGTGCAGGTGGATGACCGTGCTCTTGCGTTCGAAGTCGCTGGACACCTCCGCGCGCAGGCCCTGCAGCGCGTAGTCCTCGATCTCGACTGCAAGCTCGGCGAGCAGCTCCCAGGTGCTCACCCGCCGGCCTCGCTCTCCAGTCGCGCCACCAGCTCGTCCAGGCGCAGCTCCTCCAGCGCGTTGCCGACCGCGCCGAGCTCGCTCGCGCAAAGCTCGATCAGCCCCTTGCCCTCCCTGACCAGCTCGAGCGTCTCGTTGAGGCTGGCCTCGCCGGAGTCCAGGCGGCGGATGATCTCCTCGACACGCGCCGAGGCGGCCTCGTAGGTCAGCGGCGCAGGCGGTGCCTGGTCGTCGTGAGCGCTCATCGCGTGCGGGCGCTCATCGCTCGCGAACCCGCGCCGCGACCGTCCCGTCGGCAAAGCGAACGCGCAGATCCTCGGCCTCGCGGGCGCCGGCCGCGGTGGCCAGCGGCCGGCCGTCGGGCGACTCCACGAGCGCGTAGCCGCGCTCCAGCGTGCGCTGCGGGTCGTGCGCCGCGAGCGCCAGCGCCAGCCGCTGCAGCTCGCGCGGTTGGCGCTGGCGGCAGTCCAGCAGCGCCGCGTCGGCCTTGCGCCTGACTACCAGCGCTCGTCTGGCGCCCACGCTTCGCTCGTTCTCCAGGCGCCTGCGCGAGCCGGCGCGGATCTCGCGCAGCTGCTGGTGCAGCCGCGCGCGCTCGCGGTCCAGGTGCGCGCCGGGCGCGCGCGAGAGGCTCGCGAGCAGTCGCGCCCGCGTCAGCACGGCGCTTCGCCCATGATCGCGCAGGCGCACGGCGGCGCGCGGGAGAGCGGCCTGCGCGAGGATCGCCCGGCCGGCGTGAGTGCGCAGGCGCGCGGCCGCCTGCGCCTGCGCGGCGCGCGCCTCGTGGCAGTCGACCCCGACGGCCGCCTCCGCTGCGTGCGTCGGCGTCGAGCAGCTGACGGCAGCCACGTCGTCGAGCAGCGTCCGGTCGGTGTGATGTCCGACCGATGCGATCACCGGCACCTTCAGCAGCGCGACCGTGCGGCACAGCGTCTCGTCGCAGAAGCACAGCAAGTCGGCGAGCGAGCCCCCGCCGCGGGCGACGATCACCACGTCCACCCGCGCCAGCGCGGCGAGGTCGCCGAGCGCGCGCACGATGGCCGGTGCGGCGTGGCGGTCCTGCACCGGTGCGAAGCCCCACACCAGGCGCCCGGACCAGCCGCGCCGGGCCAGCGCCGCGCGCACGTCCTCGCGCGCCTTGCCCTGCTCGGCCGTGATCACGCCGATCGTGCGTGGCAGCGATGCCATCGCCAGGAGCTTCTGCGGCTCGAGCAGGCCTTCGGCGTCGAGCTGCTTGCGCAGCCGGTCGATGCGCGCCAGCAGGTCGCCTTCGCCGGCGACGCGCAGGTCGGTCACGGCGAAGGTGAAGCCGGGGGAGGAGGTGGCGCTGCCGGGGTAGTAGTCACAGCCTCCGGCGACGACGACCTGCATGCCCTCGCTGGGCGCCGTGCCGGCGCGCGCGAGCATGGCCTCCCAGTCGTCTCGCCACGCCGCGCAGGAGAGCGCGCCGCCGGCGTCGCGCAGCTCGAAGTACACGCGCGCCCGCGATGGCCTCAGGTTGACCAGCTCGCCGACGACCTGAACGCGCGCGAACGACCGCAGCTTGTCGCGAAGGGCGGCCGCGTACTCGCCCACCGCGAACGGCCCGGCAAGCGAGCTGTCGGGGATTGACGCGCTCGCGCGCGCCGGTGGGCGCTCGCGCGCGCCGGCGACGGGGGAAGCTCGGTCTGGCGCGGGCGCGGGCGCGGCTGCGCCGCGCTTGAACGGGCTCGTCGGGGTCATGAAAGCCCAGCATAGGCGGTACGATCGACGTCAAATGCGCGGCAGCGGACACCGGCCCGACGGCAAGTAGCGGCGGGCGCCGTGGCAAATCGCAACAGCGGACGCCGCGGGCGCTCGCGCAAACGCAGTCGCCCGCGGGCGGCGGTCGTCGCCGAGCGCGCCGCCGAGTCGAGCGGTGCCTCGCTGACCGGCGCGGGCGAGCCGGCGCCGGCGTCGCCGCCCTCGCCGCAGGCGAGAAAGCGCGCCCGCGCGCGAGAGGCCTCCCCGCGCGAGACGGGCACGCGCGGCTTCAAAGACCCGCAGTCGCTCGGCGAGCGCCCGCAGGCGCCGTGGCATCCGGTGCCCGTGTCCGAGCTGCTGATCCTGATCGGGGCCGTTGCCACGGCGATCGGCGCCAGCAAATTGAGCAAACAGGACACAGCCGGCGCGGCGACGCTCGTGGCCGGCGTCGCGGCCGTGCTCGTCGGCACGGTCGAGTTCTCGCTGCGCGAGCATCGCAGCGGCTACCGGTCGCACACGATCCTGCTCGCCCTGCTGCCGACGGTCGTCCTCTACACGGGCACGCTGCTGGTTCTATCGGCCTTCATCACGCCGGTACCGGTGGGACTGAAGATCGCTCCGCTCGCGCTCGCGCTGCCGCTGTTCGCGGTGCTCTACAAACTGCTGCGCGCGCGTTTTGCAGACGCCCGTCGCGAGCGGGTGTTCGCCGGCAAGCGCTGAGCATTGAGCGCTGAGCGCGCGCCGGGCGCGCAAGTGGCCGGGGTGCTCGCGGCCGGCCCGCAGCCGCCTCAGCCGACTGCGCTGTCGTCCAGCGACGGCAGCGGGTGCTCGCCCGGAGGGCCGGTCTGGCCGCGAGTCTCACCGGCGAAGCCCAGTCGCTCCAGCCGGGCGATCTCGCGCTCGCCCTCGACGCGGGCCGGGTGACCGTCGGGCAGGTCAGCGATCAGCCTGGCGATGCGTTCGCGCAGTTGCAGCGCGAAATGGGGCGTGGAGGCACCCATCAGGCGCCGCACGTCCTCGACGGTCACCTCGCCGGCGCGCTCCTTGCGCAGCGTTCGCGGATCCTCGGCTTGGCTCAACTGGGGCTCATCGCTGGCTGGTCATTCGGCGGTGGCGACGGATTGTTCTGCGGCTGACGGCTGGCGCGGGGCGATCTCCAGGACCGTGTCGAGTTCCGCCTGCGCGAGCGCCGAGATCGCCTGTTCGTCGCCGATCAGCCAGCCGTGATTGTAGACCTGGCGCACAGGCGGGAGCGCTGCCGTGTAGCCGGGCTCGATATCTGAGAGGTACTGCGTCAGCGGGCCCGGAACCGATGCGCTCTGTGCCAGCAGCAGCAGCGGTCCGTAGTCGCCGTGCGCCGACAGCGGAGCTGCTGCGGGTGCGGCGAGCGGCCGCGAGACGTTCGCGAACACGAGCCCGTGGCCGGCTTCGTGGATGCCCCAGCCGAACGACCCATGCGAAAAGCGCGATACGGAGATCGCGTTGCCGACGGCGTCGGCGCTCTCCGGCGCGCTCGGCGATTCGCCCGCGGCTCCGGCGACGTGCACGACCTTCCCGAGCGTGGCCAGCTCGGCGTAGGCGCCCCCGCTCAGCGTCGTTGGCGCGACGACGTAGATCGTCGGGCGGTGCAGTGCTCTCAGCGCCGCGCGCGCCGCCCCAGGGACGCTCGACCGGCCGATCAGCACGATCGGCGAACCGCTCTGCGCCGCCAGCGCGGCGGCCGGCATCTGCAACGGCCGCGGGGCGTCGGCGGCGACGACGATCACCTGATGCGACCTGGCGCCGTGGACGACGTCGAACAGCTGCTGCACCGCCGCCGACGTGGCCGCCGGTTCGCCCGCCGAGGCAATCGAGCGGGCGCGAAGTCCGCCGGGCAGCGCGGCCGAGGTGCCGATGCGGACGACCTGCGCGCCGCCGAGGCTGGCCGCCCCGATCGGTCGCATCGCGCGCAGTGCCTGGACGGTGACGTCGGGAAGGGAGTTGCCGTCGGCGTACAGCAGCGGCGCGCCGAGCGGCGCGCTCGCCAGCGCCGAAGCGGCCAGCGCGGCGGGCCAGTCGCGCTCGTCGACCAGGACGACGGCCTGCGGGCGGGTGGCCGGGGTCAACCCCGGGTACACGGCCTGCGCGACCGCCGCCGCGTCGGCCGCCGCGTCGGCGCCGCCGATCCGGGTCGTGTTCTTGGTGGAGATACCGACGGCTCCGTGTGCCGCCGGAACCGCACCGAGATTGCCGGCGCCCGCGCCCGCGGGGCGCGAGGCGCTGGACTTGCCGCACCCGCTGAGGGCGCCCCCGAGCGGCGCCCCGGCGAGCGCGAGCGCGGCGAGCAGCCGGAGCGGGGGGGCGCGCATGGCGCGCACACTAGCGGGCACGCCGGAGCGCGCGGGGGCGCCTGCAGGCGGGTCTGGGAGCGTGATCGGCCGGTCGCCAGGCCGCGCATGCCTGCGCAGGTGCGCAAGGCGAGCCGGAGGGCATCGAGCGCCGAAAATAGCCTTGTTTGCAGGCAAGAATGCACATCGGCGCCCAGATCCTGCAAGTGTCATTGCACTCTGGTAGCCTGCCGCGGCAAGAACGCCGAGTCCCTGACCCGATGTCAGAGACCGGGGGACCCAAGTTGTTTTGGGGCTAATCCCACGGTGTACCCGTGAGAAGCGCAGGCTCTTTCAGCGCTAGCCCGTCAGCTAACCCCGGAGGCCGACGAAAGAGGTTGTTGCTTTGCGGGTGCGAACCCTCAGCACGCTCCTAAGCTGCTTGACATTCCTGGCCATCGCGGCGACCCCCGCGCTGGCGACCACGACGGGCGGCGCCGCCGCCGGGAGCAGCACCGCTCCCGCCGCCACCACGCCGACGACGACGTCGACCGCGCCACCGGCGATCCGTCTCTCTCCCATCACCACCAAGTCCCGTCGCCTGTCCTACAAAGGGCCGATCTACCAGCGGACGGCCACCGGCGAAGTCGTTCCCTACGCGCCGCCGGCCCCGGCCGCGCTGCTGACCAACGCGACCGGCGGCGCGGCCGTCAGCGCGACGGCCCCGACCGCGAACACCAAGCCGCAACTGCTCGTGCCGGGCTCGCTGGCCCGCTACGTCAACGGTCTCGCGGCGGCGCCGATGTCGGCGCCGGAATCGGTCCAGAAGGTGGTTTGGGCGGGCAACGAAATCATCGGCCTGCCATACATCTTCGGCGGGGGGCACGCCTCGTTCGTCTCGCCCGGTTACGACTGCTCGGGCACGGTGTCATTCGCGCTGCACGGCGGCGCCCTGCTCGCCAAGCCGGCGGACTCCTCGGAATTCATGACCTGGGGCTCGCACGGAGCCGGTCGCTGGATTGCCGTGTTCGGCAACTCCGGTCACGCCTACATGGACGTGGCGGGGCTGCGCCTGGACACGAGCGCCGCGGACGACCCGACCGCTCAGCAAGGTCCGCGCTGGCGCCCGCTGCGTACCGAAAACGGCGGCTACACGGTCCGTCACCCGCTGGGGCTCTGAGCAGCCCTCGGACCGTGCGCGGTCGGCTAGGCTTGAGAGAGCCGGTCGATCCGGGATCGGCCGCCCCCAGAAAGCAATAGGAGGATCAGATGGCCGGTCTGACCGGGCGCATGTCAACCGTCGTGAAGGCGAAGGTCTCGAAACTTCTGGACCGCGCCGAAGACCCCGCCGAGACGCTGGACTACAGCTACTCCAAGCAGGTCGAACAGCTGCAGAACGTCAAGAAGGGCATCGCCGACGTCGTCACGGCCAAGAAGCGTCTGCAGATGCAGGAAAAGTCGCTGCAGCAGAGCGTCGTCAAGCTCGACACGCAGGCCCGTCAGGCGCTGTCCGCCGGCAACGAGGAGCTGGCTCGCACGGCGCTGGAGCGCAAGAACGTCGCCCAGACCGAGCTGCAGGGCCTGGACACGCAGGTCACCGAACTCGAAGGCCAGCAGCAGAAGCTGATCGACTCCGAGCAGAAGCTGCGCGCGAAGATCGAGGCCTTCCGCACGAAGAAGGAGGTGATCAAGGCGCAGTACTCCGCGGCCGAGGCGCAGGTGCGGATCTCCGAGGCGGCAACCGGCGTGGGCGAGCAGATGGCCGACGTCGGCCTGGCGATGCAGCGCGCCGTGGACAAGACCGAGAACATGAAAGCCCGCGCCGACGCCGTCTCAGAGCTCGAGGCGGCGGGCACGTTCGAAGACATCACGCAGCTCGGAGGAGGCGAAGACGACATCGACCGCCAGCTCAAGCAGCTCTCCAGCCAGCCGGAGGTAGACGACGACCTGGCGAAGATGAAGGCCGAACTGGGCCAGGGCGGCGCCGGCGAGACCCCGCAGATTGCACCCGGCAACGGCGCCGGCAACGGCGCGCAGCCGAACGAGAGCGGCCAGGCATGATCGTGCGCATCTCCGGCGAGGACCAGTACCGCCTCGCCGACGACCGGACGGCGCTGCTGAACGAGCTCGACAACGCAGTTGTCGCGGCGTGCGAGGGCGGCGACGAGCAAGGCTTCGGCGAGACCTTCGCCGCGCTGCTGGACTACGTGCGCTCCAACGGCACGCGGATCGCCGACGACGAGCTCGCGGGCTCGGACCTGATCCTGCCGCCGCCCGACCTCAGCTTCGCCGAGGCGGGCAGGGAGTTCAACGGGGAGGGGCTGATCCCCGACTAGCGGGGCCTCGCCTCGACCCGAGCTCCGGCTAGATCGGGATGCCCCACAGCGGAAACCAGCGCTCGAGCTCGGGCTCGAGCGGCATTTCCGAGCCGATCTGCGCCTTCAGCTGCAGCTCGCGCTCGGTAGCGCGCTCCTGCGCGCCGCCCGGCGCGGGGACGAACGGGTACCAGTAGCCGCGCTTGTAGTTGTAGATGAAGTAGACGCGTCGCTTCTGGGCGTCGACGAAGGCGAACACCGCGCACAGCAGCCGCTCGCCGTAGCCGGCCGTCTCGATCGAGCTCGACACGGCGTTGACGCCGACGGCGAGGTCTTCCACGCTCGGTGCGCCGTCGGGGTTGCGCAGGATCAGCCAGCGGTAGCCGTAGCTGTCGTCCTCGGTGGAGACCTTCGTCCCGGTGTCGCCGCCGGTCGCCGTGACGACTTCTTCCATGTCCTTGAGCGTCGATTCGAAGTCGCTGGTGGCGAGCGACTGAAAGACGATCGCGGCGCTGCCGGCGGGGTCGATCTGGTGCTCGGACTGCAAGCCGACATAGGCCGTGGAGATCGCGAACAGGCGGTCCGGCGCCGGGCCCTTGACCTGGTGGCGCCCGGTGAGGATGTCGCGCAGACCCACGGTCAGGCGACGCCCTGCAGCTGGGACTCCAGGCGCTCCAGTGCGGCGAGGCGCTGCTCCAGCGGCGGGTGGTCGGCAAAGATGTTCATCAGGGACTTCTTGGCGCGCGCGGGAATGATGAAGAAGGCGCTCATGGTTTCGGCTTTGCGAAGGTCCTGGCTGGGCACGCGCTCGATCGTGCCGCTGATCTTCAGCAGCGCAGAGGCCAGCGCGCTGGGGCGCCCGGTCAGCACGGCCGAGCCCCGGTCGGCGGCGAACTCGCGGTAGCGCGAGAGCGTGCGCAGGAGCACGAAGGACACGGCGTAGACGACGACCGACACGAGGATCACGAGCATGATGTCGCGCTCGCCTTCTTCGTCGTTGCCGTAGCCGCCGCCGAAGAACAGCGCGAACTGGGCGATCATCGAGGCGAGCGTGGCGAAGAAGCTCGCGAGCGTCATCACCATCACGTCGCGGTTGATCACGTGGCTGAGCTCGTGCGCCATCACCCCTTCCAGCTCGGCGGGAGAGAGCATGTCGAGGATGCCGCGCGTCGCGCACACGGTCGCGGACTTCTGCGAGCGCCCCATCGCGCAGGCGTTGGGCATCGAGGTTTCCATCACGCACACGCGCGGTTTGGGCAGGTCGGCCTGCACGCACAGGCGATCGATGATCCCGTGCAGCTCGGGCTCCTCCTCGGGGGAGACCTCTTTGAGCCCCAGCGAGGCCATCGCCAGTTTGTCCGAGCCGAACAGCTGCACCAGCAGCAGCACGACGGCCACGACGACGATCAGCCCGGCTCCGGCGCCGGCGGCGAACAGCACGCCGACGAACACGGCGTAGAGCAGCCCGAGCAGGAACAGCGTCAGCAGCATGCGCGCTTGCAGGCCCGTGTCTTTGCCGAAGTTCTGACGTCTGGCAGACATGTGCAGGATTGTCGCAGAAGCACATAGGTCTGCCCTAAAGTGGCGCGAGGACCGCGATGCCCGCCGATTTGCTGCCATGAAGCCCGAGATCCACGTCCTGGGCATCTCGATCAAGACCTTCGGCGTCGCGTTCGCACTCGGCTTCATCGCCTGCGGCGCAGTCGTGGCGCGCAGGCTGCGCGAGCTGGGCAAGCCGATCGACTGGGCTTATGAGATCACCTTCGCGGCGCTCGTGGGCGGCGTCGTGGGCGCGCGGCTGTACTACCTGATCGAAAAATACGACACGGTCAAGCATGACCTGCTCGGCAGTGTCTTCTCGGGCTCGGGGCTGGTCTGGTACGGCGGCGCGATCGGCGGCGCGATCGGCGTGGTGGCGTGGATGCGCTGGCGCCACGTGCTTGAACTGCGCATGTTCGACACCTGCGCCACGGCGCTGGCGCTCGGCTACGCGATCGGGCGGATCGGCTGCCAGGTGTCGGGCGACGGCGACTACGGGATCCACTCGACGCTGCCGTGGGCGATGGGCTACCCGCACGGCACGGTGCCGACGCCGCCGGGTGTGACGGTGCAGCCGACGCCGATCTATGAGACCGTCGCCATGTGCCTGCTGGCGTATGGCCTGTGGCAGCTGCGCGACCGCGTGCGCCCGGGCGTGGTGTTCGCGCTGTACCTGCTGCTGAGCGGGCTCGAGCGCTTTCTGGTGGAGTTCGTCAGGCGCAACACGGAGGTGTTCGCCGGGTTGACCCCGCCGCAACTGGAGAGCGTCGGGCTGATGCTGATCGGCGGGCTGTGGCTGGCGCTGATCGCGCGCCGCGGCGGACCGGCGGCGCTGCGCGCCGCACCGGCCTGACCGGCGCCGGACCGCGCACACGCCGGCCGTACGACGGCGTCTGCAGGCGGCACGCGATAATCCGCGCATGGCGACGCAGACGAGTCTCTCTGATGTGTTCCCGCTGGGCAGCCGCCTGGACGAGCGCGGGCGGCTTCAGGTCGGCGGCTGCGACACGATCGAGCTGGCGAGGGAGTTCGGCACCCCGGCCTACGTGGTGGCCGAGGATGACCTGCGCGCGCGGGCGCGCGCCTTCATCGCGGCGGCGCGCCACGAGGGTCACGAGGACTTCCACGTGGTGTTCGCGTCCAAGGCCTTTCCCTGCACTGCCGCGCTGGCGCTGTTCGCCCAGGAGGGCCTTTGGTGCGACGTCGCATCCGGCGGCGAGCTGCACCTCGCGCTGAACGCGGGCTTCGCGCCGGAGCGCATCGTGCTGCACGGCAACGCCAAGTCCGAGGACGAGCTGCGCACGGCGCTGGAGCGCCGCGTCGGGCTGATCGTGCTCGACAACTTCGACGAGATCGAGCGGCTCGGGCGCCTGCTCGGCGCGGGCGCGCGGGGTGGGGCGGGCGAGCAGCACGTGCTCGTGCGCGTGACGCCTGACGTGCGCGGAGACACACACGAGAAGATCTCCACCGGTCAGGCCGACTCGAAGTTCGGCTTCTCGGTCGCGCAGGTTGGCGAGGCGTTCGCCCGCGTGCACGGCGTCGAGGGCCTGTCGCTGCGTGGCGTGCACGCGCACATCGGCTCCCAGCTGCTCGGCCTGGATCCGTTTCGCGCCGAGATCGCCGAGCTGGCCAAGCTCGGCGACTTCCCCGTTTGGGATCTCGGCGGCGGCCTGGGCGTGCGCTACACCGCCGGCCAGCCGCCCGTGCCGGCGATCGAGGACTACGTCGCCGCGCTGGTGCAGGCCGCGCACGCGCATCAGGGCGGCGCCGAGCGGCGGCTGCTGGTCGAGCCGGGCCGAGCGCTGTGCGCGAACGCCGGGGTGACGCTGTACACCGTGCAGAGCGTCAAGCAGAACGTCTCGCGCTGGGTGGCGGTCGACGGGGGCATGTCCGACAACCTGCGCCCGATGCTCTACGGGGCCGGCTACGAAGCGCACGTCGCCGATCGCTTCGACGGCACGACGCAGTGCCGGCTGGCGGGCAAGCACTGCGAGTCGGGCGACGTGATCGTGCGCGACGCACTGCTGGACGACCCGAGGCCCGGCGACGTCATCGTCACACCGGCGACCGGCGCGTACGGCTTTGCGATGGCCAACAACTACAACGGCGTGCCGCGGGCGCCGGTGATCTTCTGCCGCGAGGGAGACGCCCGCGCGGTTGTCAGACGCGAGAGCCTGCAAGACCTGACCGCGCGCGATGTCAGCTAGCTCGCCGGGCGCCCCCGGCGGCGCCGTGGCCCCGTTCAGGGTGGGGCTGCTCGGCCACGGGACGGTCGGCTCGGCGTTCGCGGCGCTGCTGGACGAGCGCGCCGGTGAGATCGAGCGCTTCAACGGGCGCAGGCCGGTGATCACCGGAGTGCTCACGCGCACGCGCGGCGACTTCGAGGAGATCCTCGCCGGCTCGGACCTGCTGGTCGAGGTGATGGGCGGGATAGAACCGGCGCGCGAGTATCTGCTGCAGGCGATGCATGCCGGCAAGCACATCGTCAGCGCGAACAAGCAGCTGCTCTCCCAGCATGGCGAGGAGCTGTTCGAGACGGCGCGCGCGCACGACGTGAGGCTGCGCTTCGAGGCGGCGGTCGCGGGCGCCGTGCCGGTCGTGCGCGTGCTCGAGGAATCGCTGTCGGCGACGCCGATCGAGCGCATCCACGGGATCGTGAACGGCACGACCAACTTCATCCTCACCGAGATGACACGCGGCTCGAGCTATGCGGAGGCGCTCGCCGAGGCCCAGCGCGTCGGCTACGCCGAGGCCGATCCGTCAGACGACGTCTCAGGCCGCGACGCCGCAGCGAAGATGGCGATCCTCGCGCGGCTGGCGTTCGGCTCGCCGGTGCACCTCGACGACGTGCCCTACGAGGGCATCGAGCACCTGCACGGCGACGACCTCGAGTATGCGCGCGAGCTGGGGCTCGGGCTCAAGCTGGTGGGCACGGCCGAGCGCCGCCAGGGGGGTCTGTCGGTGCACGTGCATCCGACGTTCCTGTACTCCGGGCACCCTCTCGCGTCGATCTCCGGGCCGTTCAACGCCGTCACGGTTGAGTCTGAGACGATCACCGAGCTGACGCTGTCGGGCCCGGGGGCAGGGGGGCGCCAGACGGCGAGCGCGGTGCTCGGCGATGTCGTCAGCGTGATGACCGGCGGCGCGCGTCCGCCGGCGCCACCGCTCCCCTTGCGCCTGATCGCAGACGTCGAGAGCGCTTACTACCTGCACCTGGACGTCGCCGACGAGCCCGGCGTTCTAGCCAGCGTGACGAAGGTGCTGGGCGAGCATCGCGTGTCGATCAAGTCGGTGGTCCAGCGCGGGATGGCCGAGCACGCGCGTCTTGTTATGGTCACCCACCCGGTGCTCGAGTCGGGCTTGCGGGCGGCCATCGAGGAGGTCGACGAGTTCGACTTCGTGCGCTCGCCCACGCGCTCCATACGGGTCATCGAAGAGGAGTTCGTATGAGACAGGCGCCGCCGCCCGTGCCGCTGCCGAAGGTCGAAGGAGCGGCGTTCTCGGGCACGCACGTGCCGCTGATCGAGCGCTATCACGAGCGCCTGCCGTTCGAGCCCGGAGACAAGCTGGTCAGCCTTCAGGAGGGCTCCACGCCGCTCCTGCGCGCGCCCGTGCTGTCGGTGATGGTCGGAGCGACGGTGCGCTTGAAGCTGGAGGGCGCCAACCCGACCGGCTCGTTCAAGGATCGCGGCATGACGTGCGCGGTGTCGGCGGCCGTGCGCGAAGGCGCCAAGGCGGTGATCTGCGCGTCGACCGGCAATACGGCGGCGAGCGCGGCGGCCTACGCCGCGCGCGCCGGTATCACCTGTGCGGTGATCGTGCCGGAGGGCAAGATCGCCCAGGGCAAGATGGCCCAGACGCTCGTGCACGGGGCACGCGTGATCTCGCTGAAGGGCAACTTCGACCAGGCGCTGACGCTGGTTCGCGAGCTGACGGCGACGCACCCGATCGCGCTGGTGAACTCGGTCAACGAGTTTCGCATCGAAGGCCAGAAGACGGCCGCTTTCGAGATCGACGAGGCGCTGGAAGGGGGGCTGGAGGCGCTTTGCATCCCGGTCGGCAACGCCGGCAACATCACCTCCTACTGGCGCGGCTTTCGCGAGGTCGGCGCAGCGCCGAAGCTGTTCGGGTTCCAGGCCGAGGGCGCGGCGCCGCTGGTGGAGGGCAAAGTGATCGAGCACCCCGAAACGGTCGCCAGCGCGATCCGCATCGGCAACCCGGTGCGCTGGGAGGACGCGATGGCCGCGGCCACCGATTCGCGGGGCGCGATCCGCGTCGTCAGCGACGCCGAGATCCTCCATGCCTATCGCCTGCTGGCCTCGCGCGAAGGCATGTTCTGCGAGCCCGCCTCGGCGGCCTCGGTGGCCGGACTGCTCAAGTACGGCGCCGACGGCGCCGAGCAGATCGTCTGCGTGCTGACCGGCCGCGGGCTGAAGGATCCGGAGACGGCGCTGGCCAACAACGACGGCAGGATCATCCAGTGCGTCGCCGAGACGGCGGCGATCGAGGAAGCGGTGCTCGGAGACGGGCCGCCGTGAGACGCGTCGCAACGATCGCCACGACGGCGGGCGCGGGCATCGGATGAGCCGCCGGGAGGGCGGATCGGGGTACTCCAGGAGGCGCGTGGTGCGCGTGCCCGGGTCCTCGGCCAACCTCGGTCCCGGCTTCGACTGCATGGCCGCGGCCGTGTCGCTGAAGCTGGAGCTGGAGGTGGTCGAGACGGGGCAGTTCGCGGTCGAGTCCGAGCTGCCCATCGCCAAGGGCCGGGAGAACCTGTGCGTGCGCGCCTTCGAGCGCCTGCACTCCGCCGACGCGTTCACGTTCAGGATCCGCTCGGAGATCCCGCTGTCGGGCGGCTTGGGCTCGAGCGCCGCGGCGATCGTGGCGGGCATGATGGCTGCCGATCACCTTTTTGAGATGGATATAGATCTGCTCGCGCAGTCCAGCGACCTGGAGGGGCATCCGGACAACGTCGCCGCGTCGCTGCTCGGAGGCTTCGTCGTCTGCGCGGACGGTCAGGCCACGCGCTTTGAGCCGCCGACGGGGCTGGAGGCCCTGGCGGTCGTTCCCACAGAGGCGGTGCGCACGAGCGCCGCGCGCGCGGCGCTGACCGAGCAGGTGCCGCTGCCAGACGCCGTGTTCAACGTCGCCCACGCCGCGCTGCTGACGCTCGGCCTGGCGCGCGGCGACTGGGACCTGCTGGCGCGCGGCCTGCAGGATCGCCTGCATCAGCGCCAGCGCTCGCAGCTGTTTCCGCGCTCCTTTGAGCTGGCCCTGCGCGCGCGGGAGCTGGGTGCGCTCGGCGCGACGATCTCCGGCGCGGGACCGACGGTGCTCGTGTGGTGCTTCTACGAGCAGACGGGCGCCGTCGCGGAGGCGCTGCGCGGCGAGATCGACGGCTGGGCGACGCTGCTGCGCACGCCGTTTGAGCCGCAGGGCGCCTACGTCGTGGAGCTCTAGCGAGCGCGTCGGGGGCGCCGCGGGCGCCTGGAGCGAGCGAGCTCTAGCGCAGCTGCGCGAGGCGCTCGCCGGCCGCCGACAGGCTGGGCAGGCGCGAGAGGACTTCGCCCGCGAGGTCGAGGTAGTCGGTGCCGAGGTCGGGGCGATGGTCGAGGATCGATCGCGCGCGCTCGGCGGACTCGGCGTAGGCGATCGACGAACGGATGACGGTGTCGAAGACCCGCTCGCCGAAGCGCTCCTTCAGCGAGGCGAGCGCCTCGCGCGAATGGACTGTGCGCATGTCGGCGAGGTTGAGCAGCACGCCCAGCAGCGACAGCTCGGCGTTGAGCCCGTCGCGTGCGAGCTCGACGACCTCCATCGCCTGCTCGACGCCCTGCAGGGCGAAGTACTGGGCCTCGGCCGTGATCAGCGCGTGGTCGGCGGCGACGAGCGCGTTGACCGTCAGCAGGCCGAGCGATGGCGGACAGTCGATCAGGATCAGGTCGTACTCCTCCGGCGCCTTGGCCAGCGCGCGGCGGAGCGTCAGCTCGCGGCCCATCTTGCCGCCGAGCATCAGCTCCGCTTCGGCGAGCGTCAGGTTGGCCGGGATCAGGTCTTCGTGGATCGCCTCCGGCGTCTGCGCTCGCCCGGCGAGCACGTCGGAGATCGTCGGCTCGGCGTCGGGCGGGATGTCGAAGTAGTCAGACAGGTTGCCCTGCGGGTCCAGGTCCACCGCCAGCGTGCGCAGCCCGCTGCGGCGAAACGCGTCAGCCAGGGTTCGTACGGTCGTCGTCTTGCCTGTCCCGCCCTTCTGCGAGAGCACGGCGATCGTGTCAGCCATCCGGCGATATTACGCGCACGGGC
The DNA here is from genome assembly GCA_034664965.1 of Solirubrobacteraceae bacterium. GTDB lineage: Bacteria > Actinomycetota > Thermoleophilia > Solirubrobacterales > Solirubrobacteraceae > Palsa-744. The sequence goes on from JAXDGQ010000327.1 coordinate 17,182, forward strand.
CAGGGCGCGCCGACCCGCCGCACCGCCAGAGGGCGAGCGCGCGGCGGGTGGGGCTGCACCGGGTCAGTCGGCGCCGTGCAAAGAGGCCGGGCGGGCGCCGCCGGCTCCGGCCGGGCGCTCGGGTGTGACTACGAGGAAGCTGAGCCGATAGCGCCCGACGATGATCTCGTCACCGTCGGCCAGAAGCTTGCCTTCGATGCGTTCGCCGTTGACGAACACCCCATTCAGGCTGCGGTCGTCGAGCACGCGCGCGCCGTCCGGCTGGCGGACTATCAGGGCATGGCGCCGCGACACGGTCGGGTCGTCGAAGCGCACGTCGGCGGCGAGGCTGCGGCCGATCCGCGTCCACTCGCGCGTCAGGCCGACGGTGTGCGACTCGCCGCCCTCCTCGAAGCACAGGTACTCGCCTGGCTGCTCGATCTGCGCGCGGGCGCTCGCCAATTGCGCGGCTCGATCGGAGGGAGCGGGCTCGGACAGCATCCCGCCGTGGCGGGCGGTCTCCTGGCCGGCGGACTGCCGCTCAGAGCTGAACAGCGAGGCGCGGACGAAGTCGGTTCCGCCGCAACCGGGGCAGTCGGTCAGCGTGTCGAGGGCGCTCAACGTGAGCACGTATCCGCAACTGCGACAGCAGAACGAACCCGCCCCTACGAAAGTGCCCGCACTGAGTAGATCCATGCTGCTCCTCCCTTCCTGCCAGGCGCTCCGTCGCGGTGCTCCTCGTCGAGGGGAAAGATCGTGGCGATCATAACAAGTTGTCCCAAGCGGCAGGTCCGATTTTCACGCATTTTCCGAAAAGGCGCACGGCGCACGGTCCCCCGTCGGCTGCTCCTTCCCTCGAGCTGACTCCAGCTTGGTACCCGCGACGCCCTTTCAGCAAACCACCCGGGCGGCGCGCAACGCCCGCGTCCGGGGCCGCCGGAGAGGCCGAAAGCAAGCTCGCTGGCAGGTTGACCGGCGTGGCAGGAGGAGCGCGCCCGGCGGCGAAATCAGGGTCGTCATGGCCGCGGACACAAGCCACGTCGAGCAGCTCGAGCGCCACCTGCTTCGCCGCGGCGTGGGCGCTCTGGAGGCCGACCGCGATCGCTGCGCCGACTGCGGGCGCACGCCGTTGACGGGCGAGCACGTGCACCTGTACGACAGCCGCGGCGGCGAGGTCGTCTGCGAGCTGTGCCGCACGCTGCGCCGCGATTCCCCGGTGGTCAGCGAGATCGTGCGCCACTGCGAGCACGGTCACACCGTCCGGCTGACGGTCCGCGCCGCCTAGCAGCGCGCCGAGCACGCTGGGCGCGCTTTAGACTGGCGGTCGCCGTGGATCCCGTGACCGTCTCGACAATCATCTCCGCTCCGCGCGAGCAGGTGTTCGACTACCTGCAGGACATCGCCAACCACGGCGAGTTCACCGACCACTACCTGGTCGACTGGCACCTGACGCGGGCCGACTCGATCGGCCGCGGGGCGGGCGCGCGCTTTCGCGTCAAGGCCCCGGGGAGCCGCTTCAGCTGGGCCGATGTGACGTTCGTCGAGGTCCAGCGACCTCACCGCATCGTCGAGGCGGGCCGCACCGGCAAGTACAACCGCATCCGCACCCTCGGCGTCTATGACCTGGCGCCCGGAGTGTCGGGCACCACGCGCGTGCGCTTCACGCTGGAGACGATGCCGGCGACGCTGTCGGACCGGCTGATGGAGTCGCTCGGCGCGCGCGGCTGGCTCAAGCGCAAGAACGGCCGCGCGATGCGCCGCCTGCAGGCGATCATCGAGCGCGGCGAGCAGCGCGGAAGCCGCGTCACGGTCGCCGCCGGATAGACTGCCGCGTCGCATGTCCAGCCGCCTGCGCAAGCTAACGCTCCTCGCGCTCGTCCTGCTCGCGGCGAGCGCGCTGGCGGCATGCGGAGAGTCGCACACGAAGGTCAGCACGGGAACGTACGCCGGCGAGTCGGGTGCCAACGCGCCGTACCTGGACGTCGGGCCGCTGATCTACCAGGTTCAGCTCTCGCGCCAGCTGGACCCGTACTCCGTCGAGGACTCCGCCTACCTGCAGGGCCTCGCGCCGGCCGAGCAGAAGCTGCAGCCGGGCCAGGAGTGGTTCGGAGTGTTCCTGCAGGTCTACAACGACCGCTCGCAGGCGCTGCCCGCGGCGAGCGATCTGACGATCACCGATACGCAGGAAAACCGCTATCTGCCGATCGTTCCGACGGCGACCAACGAGTTCGCCTACCGAGGAGGGTCCGTGCCGGGCAAAGGGCGCCTGCCCGTGCCCGACTCGATCGCCTCCGATGGGCCGACGCAGGGCGCGCTGCTGCTGTTCAAGATCCAGATCGTCTCGCTGGACAACCGCCCCTTGAAGCTGACGATCGTCGACCCAGCCAATGCCGCCGAAAAGGCGTCGGCCGAGCTGGACGTCTAGCGGTTGGCCTGCAGGCCGGCCTCGAGCACCTGACGCGCCACCGGTGCGGCGCTGTCGCCGCCGGCGCCGGCTTTGACGAGCATCACGCCGACGACGATCCGCGGGTGCAGCGCAGGGGCGAAGGAGGCGAACCAGGCATCGGTGTTGCTCGCTTCGCTGTTGGCGCCGAAGCAGCCCGAGCTCGACGATTCCTGAGATCTGCTCGATTCCGGTTCTGAGGAGGGCGTGCACTGGGTCTTCAGTTCGGCCGTGCCCGTCTTGCCGGCGACCGTCACCCCGGCTATCGCCGCGGAGGTCCCGGTGCCGTTGCGCACGACGTCGATCATCAGCCGCCGCACGGTGTGCGCGACGCCGGTGCTGGTCACGCGTTCGGCGGGCGCCAGCCGTCTCGGCGTGAAGGTCGGTCGCGGGCGGCGCCCGCCCTCGGCGATCGACGCAGCGACGATCGCCATCTGCAGCGCGCTCGCCTGAACCTGGCCCTGGCCGATCGCCGTCGAGCCGACGTCGAGTTCTCCCTGGATGCGAGAGGCGGCCGGCAGGGTGCTCTCGGCTGCGCCTTCGATTCCGGGCGGGTGGTTGAAGCCGAAGCGTTCGGCCATCGCCACCAGGCGCGGCGCGCCGAGCTTGACGCCGAGTGGCGCGAACACCGAGTTGCACGACACGGCGAAGGCGAGCGTGAGCGAGCCGCCGCATTCCTCGCCGTTGGCATTTGACAGCTTGACGCCGTCGAGCGTCGTGTAGGTCGCGTAGGGGAAGGAGCTGCGGGGGGTAGCCACTCGGGCGGCCAGCGCGCCCGTCAAGGTGACGATCTTGAACGTCGAGCCGGGCGGCTGGACGCTGGTCAGGCCGATCCCGGCGACCGCCAGGATCTGCCCGCCGGGAGCTAGCGCGACGACGCCGCCGAGCTGCGAGCCGAGCGCTTCCACGGCAGCGCGCTGCACGGCCGGCGAGATGCTCGTGCGCACGGCGTGGGCGGCGTGCGCGGCGGCGCTTGCGAGCACGCGCTGACCGGCGAGCAGCTCGCCTCCGGGCCTGCCGCGCAGATCGGCATCGAGCGCGCGCTCCAGGCCGCTCGTGCCGACGACGGCGTCGGTGGGGACCCCCTGTGCTTCCAGCGCGATGCGGCGTGAGCTGGGGATCGGCCCTACTTCGCCGACGACCGCGCTCGCCGATCCGCCGAGCGGCGAGCTGCGCGGGCCGGCGCCCGTAGCTTCGCCCTCGGCGAGCACGGAGGCGTCGCGTGCCAGCAGCGTGGCCCGCCGCGGCAGCGTGGTGCGGCGGCGGAGCGTCTCGCCGGAGCGCATCCCGGGGAACGCGAGCGATCGCGTCCAGGCGATCGCGTCGCCGCCTTCCAGGTTGCGGACGATCCTCACGCGCACAGCCAGCGAGAGCGTGCCGAACAGGCGCGTGCGCACGCGCACGGGCACCGTCACGAAGCCGCCTGGCTCGCCGCGCGGCTTGCCGGTCGCCCGCACACTGGTCGCCGTGGCGGTGCGCATCGCGTCGTGGTAGCTGGAGACGAACTCGTCGGGCGACAGCGAGTGCCGCGACGCTTCGTCGATCTCGGCGTACATCGCCGCGTAGTTGCCCTTGGCCCACGCCGCCACGAAGCGCCCGGCGAGAGAATCCGACGACGAGCTCCCGCCGTTGGCTCCGACGATCGCCCCGATCGCGAAGGCGACCGCCGCCAGCGCCATCACCGGGCGCGCGCGCCGCACCCGCAGCGTCTGCTCGTCAGTCAGGGCGCGGTAGAACATGGCGGGTGACAGGGCTCGACTGGATCATCGTCGGATTTGCGGCAATCCTCGCCGGTTTCGGCTTCCGACGGGGCTTCATCGTCGGCGTGCTGTCGCTCGGCGGTTTCGCCATAGGGGCATTCCTCGGAACTCGCCTGGCTCCTCTACTGCTCAACCAGGGCTCGTCGTCTCCGTATGCGCCGGCGCTCGGGCTGTTCGGCGCATTGCTGGCCGGGGCGATCCTCGCCAGCGGCCTGGGGGGCGTCGGCTTCAGGGTGCGCCGCGCGCTGGTGCTCCCCGGGATCGGCGCGCTCGACGGCGCGCTCGGGGCCGTGCTCGGAGCGGTGCTCGCGCTCGGCGTGGTCTGGCTCGTCGCCGCCGTCGTCGCCCAGGCTCCCGAACAGGGCAACCTGCGCCGCGACATCCAGCGCTCGGCGATCCTGCGGGGGCTCAACGTCCTGCTGCCGCCCTCGGGCCCGATCCTCAACGCGCTCGCGCGCCTGGACCCGCTGCCGTCGATCGCCGGTCCGTCACCGGACGTCCCCGCGCCGCCGCCCGGCATTGCGCGCGCCCCCGGCGTCACAGCGGCGTCGCGCAGCGTCGTGCGCGTGCTCGGCACGGCCTGCGGGCTGGCGATCGAGGGCTCGGGATGGGTCGCCGAGCCGGATCTGGTCGTCACCAATGCGCATGTGGTCGCCGGCGAGAGCGACACGACGGTGCAGGTGCGCGGGCGTTCGCCCAGCCTGCCGGCTCGGCCGATCGCCTTCGATCCGACCGACGATGTCGCTGTGCTGCGCGTCCCCGGCCTCGGCCTGCCGGCCCTGCGCCGCGTCCCAGATCCGCCGGCGGGCCGCGGCGGGGCGATCCTCGGCTACCCCGAGAACGGGCCCCTGGACGCGCGGCCGGGCCGCATCGGGCGCACGCAGACCGTCCTCACCGAGGACGCCTACGGCCGCGGGCCGGTGCCGCGCCTGCTCACGCCGCTGCGCGGGCTGGTGCGTCCGGGAAACTCAGGCGGCCCGCTCGTCGACGCCAGCGGCCATGTTCTGACCACCGTGTTCGCCGGGACGGTCGGCGGCCGCCAGCGCGGAGGCTACGGCGTCGCCAACGCGACCGTCGGACAAGTGCTCGCGCAGGCGCGGGCGCGCGTGGCGGCCGGCCGAGGAGTGAGCACCCAGGCCTGCGCGGGCGGCTGACCGGACACCTGGATGGCCGCTCAGCAGTGCAGCGTGCAGAGCGTCGGCGCCGGCGCCGAGGCGAAGAGCACGTACCAGACGACGAGCGTGACGACGGCGACGTAGACGTTTACCATCACGATCCGCTCGAGCGCCGTGATCCCCGAGCGCTGGCTGGTGTGCCGCTCGGACTCCGCGCGCATGCTGCGCAGCCACGCCGAGCGCCGTTCCACGCGCTGTCTGCCGGTCAGCTCGTCATAGACGTTGTTCAGCCACGTCAGCAGCAAAGCCATCGCGAACACGAGCACGGCGAGCACGACGACGACGACGCCCACGGCGCCCATGCTCAGCGTCTGGCGCCCAACGGCCTGGGAGCCGATCCACAGCGCAAGCAGCGGGCAGCCCGTCCAGATGTTCGCCGCGACGAAGGCGGTCGCCGCGGCCATGCCCGCCCGCTTGAGCGCCAGCAGGCGCGTCGCCTCTCGCCGGGGCTGGTCGATCGGGGAAGCGAGCTCGGGCATCGGCCGCCGCTCACGTGCTCGCCGGCAGCGTGCGCACCGTGTTCCGTGGGCGGCGCGGGCGTTTGCGGGGCTCGGCCGCGCCAGGCATCGCCTCGGCTTGCGCGGCGGGCTTGCGGCTGCGGGCGGGCGCAGCGGCCGGCTGCTCGGCGGCACCGGCCTGATCGCGTGCGTCGATCGCCGCCTGCACAGCGGCGAGCCGGCGTACGAGCACGGTCCGCACCTGCTCCAGCTCGCGCGTGCCGAGCAGCGCCGGGCCTGCGAGCGCGCCCGTCGGCTCGGCCGCCGGCGCGACGCCGGGGTTGGCGGCTTCGATCTCCGCCAGCGCCGACTCGAATGCCGCGATCTGCCTGCGCAGCAGCTGGCGCTGGCCGACCTCCGAGAGATCAGCCGCCTCGTCGCTGCTCAACGCCGGCGGGTGGGGGGCGACGTAGAGCGCCGCGGCCACCTCGCGGGGGTCGACGCCCGTCTCGCGAGCGGCGCGCGCCGCGGTGGCCGCGATCGTGCTCGCCGCCGTGCCGCGGGCGGACGTCGGCGCGACGAACGTGCCGCTGCCCTGCTGGCTTTCGATCAGGCCCTCGTGCTCGAGGCGCTGATAGACGGTGCGCACGGTGTTCAGGTTGACGCCGATCGCGTCGGCCATCTCGCGCAGGCCCGGCAGCCGCTGTTGCGGCTTGAACTCGCCGGCGGCGATGCGCGTTCGCAGCGCCCACGCGAGCTGGACTCCGATCGGGACCTCGGCGTCACGGTCGACGGCGAGCGTCGCGAGCTCGCCTCGCGGCGAGGGCCCTGGTGGGTTGCCGACCATAAGCACAGGCTACCGAGTGGGAGACGTGATTTACAGTGTGCTAGTCAACTAGTAATATAATAAAGATGGCTGTAGACGGCGATGGCACCGGCAGGGCTCCTTCGACCGGCTCTCGGGCCGCCATCGGCGGCGCCCGCGCCGGGGCCGCGGGCGCGCTGCGACCGGTCGGGCGCGTGCTGGAGGAATTCGGCGATGTCGTGCTGCTGACCGGAAGGACGATCCGCTCGGCCGTGGTCCCGCCGTATCCCTACGGTGGAGAGCTCGTCGCCCAGTTCCTGTTCGCGCTGCGCCTGGTCTGGTTTCCGCTGCTGATCACCACCGTGGCGATCAGCTACGGCGCCCCGGGTCTGCAGGCGGCGAACTTCCTCACGCTGTTCGGCGCGCTCGATCGCCTCGGCGGGTTCTTCGTGCTCGCGGCGATCCGCGAAATCGGCCCTCTGATCACGTCGATCGTCGTCGCCGGCATCGCCGGGACGGCAATCACCGCCGACCTGGGTGCGCGCAAGATTCGCGAGGAGCTCGATGCGCTGCAGGTGCTCGGCGTGGACCCCGTCAAGAACCTCGTCGTGCCGCGCTTTCTCGCGCTGATGGTCGTCACCGGCCTGTTCGACATCTACTCGCTGCTGTTCGGCATCTTCGGCGGAATCGCCGCCGAGCTCGTCAACGGCCAGCCGCTGGGACCGTTCTGGGGCACGCTGTTCGCCAACGCCTCGACCACCGACCTGTGGGGCTCGGTGCTGAAGACCACCTGCTTCGGCGCGATCATCGCGATCGTCTGCTGTTACAAGGGCATGAGCGCCTCCGGCGGCGCCGAGGGCGTCGGGCGCGCCGTCAACGAAGCAGTCGTCGTCTCGTTTCTCGGCATCGGCGCGTTCAACTACGCGTTCACGCAGACGCTGCTCGCGACGCATCCCAACATCCTCGTGATCAAGTGACCGAGCCGCTGGCGACACCGCGCCAATGGCTGGAGACGACCGGCGAGATAGGCAGGTTCACTGCCACCATCGTCCGCGACGTGTGGGGCCTGCGCGTGTTGCGCTTCTTCGGCGAGGCGCTGCGCCAGGCGGGGATCCTGATCGTCGGCTCGACGGTCGTGATCTGGTCGCTGGTCTTCCTGATGGGCCTCGGCGTGTGCGGCATCGGCGGCGCGTACTTCACGCTGTCCACCGGGGCGCCGGCCTACGCCGGCGTGTTCGCCGCCTGGTGCGACCTGCGCGAGGCGGTCCCTTACGCCTTCGGCTACATGATGGCCGCCAAGGTCGGCACGGGCATCGTCGCCGAGCTCGGCGCGATGCGCATCTCCGAGGAGATCGACGCGCTGGAGGTGATGGGCGTCGACTCGATGGTCTTCCTCTGCGCCACGCGCCTGCTCGCCGCCTGGATCGTGCTGCCGTTCATGTACATCTCGGGGATCGGCGTCGCCTACCTCGGCTCCTATCTGGGGGTCGTCGAGCAACTCGGGTTCGTCTCCTCGGGCGGCTACCTGCTGATCTTCTGGCAGTTCCAAAACACGCCCGACCTGTTGTTCAGCGTGATCAAGGGCATGTCGATGGCCACGGTGATCGTGCTCGTCGCGTGTTACTACGGCTACAACGCCAGCGGCGGGCCCGTCGGCGTGGGCACGGCCACTGCCAAGTCGATGGTGCTCAATCTCGTGTTCGTGACGCTGATCGGGATGCTCGGAACGCAGGTCTTCTGGGGCGCCAATCCGCGCGCGCCGATCGGTGGCTAGCACCCTCCGCTACGCTGACCGCCATGTCGAAGACCCTCGTGATCGCCGAGAAGCCCTCCGTCGGGCAGGACCTCGCGCGCGTTCTCACGGGCCCTTTCAAGAAGGGCGAGGGATGGCTCGAAGGCCCCGAGCACGTGATCACGTGGGCGGTGGGCCACCTCGTGCAGCTCGCCGAACCGGACGAGTACGACCCGAAATTCAAGCGCTGGCGCATGGAAGACCTGCCGATCGTCCCCGATCGCTTCAAGCTGGTCGTCCGCGACGAGCGCTCGCGTAAGCAGATGTCGGTCGTGACCAAGCAGATCGGGCGCGAGGACATCGCCGAGGTCGTCAACGCCTGCGACGCCGGGCGCGAGGGCGAGCTGATCTTCGCCTACCTGTACGAGAAGGCCAAAGGCAAGAAGCCGGTGCGCCGGCTGTGGCTGAACTCGATGACCAGCGCGGCGATGAAGAGCGCGTTTGCAGCGCTGCGCCCCGCCGATGAGTTCGCGCGCCTGGAGCAGGCCGCGCGGTCGCGCTCGGAGGCCGACTGGATCGTGGGCATGAACGCCACGCGCGCGGCCACGATCAGGCTGCGCAGCTCCTTCGACGGGGCGGTCTCGCTGGGCCGCGTGCAGACGCCGACGCTGGCGATCATCGCGCGGCGCGAGGAGGAGATAAAAGCCTTCGTGCCCGAGCCCTACTGGCTCGTCGACGCGGCCTTCGAGGCCGACGGCAAGCGCACGTACGCGGGCCGCTTTCACGCCGGCGCCAAACCGCGCATAGCGACGGCGGCCGAGGCGGACGCGATCGTCGCCGACTGCGAGGGCAAGCCGGGCACGATCACCAAGCTGGACAAGAAAGAGCAGCGCGAGAAAGCGCCGATGCTCTACGACCTGACGACACTGCAGCGCGAGGCCAACAACCGCTACGGGTTCTCCGCCAAACGCACGCTCGGCGCGGCGCAGCGCTGCTATGAGGAGCACAAGGCGCTGACCTACCCGCGGACGAACTCGCGTTACCTGCCGAGCGACATGGTCGCCGAGATCAAGCCGATCGCCGAGCTCGTGGGCGCCCAGCCGGAGTACCGGGAGGGCGCCGAATACGTCACCGGCCTGGACCTGCTGCCGCTGGCGCGCGTGGTCAACGACGAGAAGGTCACCGACCACCACGCGATCATCCCCACGCGCTCCGAGCACAAGCTCGACAA
>JAXDGQ010000328.1:0-6143 GCA_034664965.1 Solirubrobacteraceae bacterium
GAATGGAGACGATTCTCGTGCTCAGCGGCGTGACCACGCGGGAGGCCGCCCAGCGGTTCCCCTACCGCGCATCGCGCATCGTCGACTCGATCTCCGACCTCGCCGACGAGCTCGCCTAGCCCCCCACTGGCGCTGCAGACCACGTCGAGCTGCTCGATCTCCCATCTTGCGAAGGGGTCTTGACGCACGATCGTCGCCCAGTTCATTATTGTCTGCGCTACGAGATACGCATGCAACGACAAAAGATGCCATGGATAGGTCACAATCCGTCGATGCGGATCATTCGCATACGCACCTTCTGCGTCAGGGCACTCGTTCTCGCGACGCTCGGCGCGCTCGGTCTGGCCGGGACCGCATACGCCGACGAAACGCCCGAAGCCGCCGGGCCTGCTGCTGCAGAACAAGAAGCCGTCGCCGGAACCGAACCGCCGCCGCCTGAAGAACCTGAAGCAAAAGTCCCGCCGCCGGAAGAACCCAAGGAAGTCCCGCCGCCGGAAGAAGTCAAAGCGGAAGTGCCACCGCCTGAAGAAGTCAAAGCGGAAGTGCCGCCGCCCGAAGAAGCCAGAGAAGCGGCTCCCCCACCCGAAGAGAGCGTGCCCACGGTCACCGTCCTGGGCGAAGAAGAAGCCCCCAAAGCAGGGCATACCGGTCAGGGCTCCGAAGAAGGCGGGTCGGCGGCCTCTCGGTCTTCCCTCGGCGCTGACTCGACGATCTCGCCGACTTCGCCCCTGCGCACCGCCGCCACAGAAGAATCGCCGGCCGCACTGCTCGCCCTCGTGACATCGCCGCCCACCGCCGGTGACCCCGAGGCACAGGTCTCCGCCAGCTCCGCTGTCGATGCCGTCGGCGCAACAGCGGCGATGAGGGCGGCGCAGCGGGCGCGCACGTTGAGCTGCGGGCTCGTGGCGCTGGGCGGGCAGACGAGCGACAGCTGCACCGTCGGCTGGCTCGACGGCAAGCGCGTCCTGGCGCCATCGGTCACCCTCACCCGCTCCGTCAGCCTCCTGTCAACGGCGGCGACCGGCTTCTCCAGGGACGATGGAGGCGGTGGTCCCGGCGGGTCTGCCGTCGGGAACTCCCCCGTCAGCCCGGCCCCCGGGCCGGCTCCGGGCGGCGCATCGGGTGCCGCCGTCGGCGGCGGTGCTCCGGGCGGCGCCGCGATCTCGATCTTCCTCACGCTCGCTGGACTGCTGCTGTTGGCGGGTCCGCGTGCGATGCGCCGGCTGCGACTCTCGTGCGAGCCGTGGCTGACAGCCTGCTTCGTGTTGATTCCAGAGCGACCCGGCTAGCTCCTCCCGGCCCGCTCCACCCTGGCGCTGGATCTGTCGATCCGCGCCCTCGAAGTCAACACGAGGCCTTTGGAAGGAGCTGTATCAGATGAAACGCCATCAGATGGCGATCGCCGCGAGTGTCGGTGCATACGACGACGGCCCAATGGAAGCCGTGGCGGCTCAGGCCCAGACCACCAGCTACGAGAAGACCAGACACACGACGCCCGCCGCGGGCGAGGCCCGCTTGCTGCCGGCCGGGGTGGACATCCGCGAACACACGTTGATCCTCACGGGCGAGCTCGACCGGCGCTCGGCTCACGCGCTCGAAGCCGAGATAGAGCGCCTCTGCGAGGAGGGCGTCAGCAATATCACGCTGGACCTTCGCGAGCTCAGGTACATAGACCCGATCGGAGTCGCCGTGATCGCGTTTCGCTGCCGGCTGTGCCAGCGACGCGGATACGAGTTCGCGCTGATCCCGGGGGGGCGGATGATCCACCGCGCGTTCGAGCAGGCGGGTGTTGCCGGCCTGCTGCCGTTTCAGGCGGGCGACGGCGCGCCTCGGGGGATCGAGGAGGAACAGGGGGAACAGGGGGAACGGGAGGAGGTCGCCGCACCGCCGACGCTGGCTCCGGCGCTGGTGCTCAGCCACCCCGCCCACGGCGCTTACGCGTGAGCGGCTCGCGCGGTCCCCTTCGTCGGCCATTGGGCATGGGTCCTCACCCGTGCTCAATGGCCGATCGTCGAGCCGACGCCGGCGCTCTCGACGGAGCTCGATCGAGAACGTGCGCCGGCGCGGTCGACGTGGATCGCGGGCCCATCAACGCTGCTCGGGGGTTCACCGCTGCGCCAGACGGTAGACCTGCCCTTTGAGCGAGGCGAGGTAGACATGTCCTGCGGCGTCCTGGCCGAATGACGACATCGCGGGCACTTCCAGGCCGGTTTCGCGCAGCCCCGTGGCTCGCCCGCGTGCGAGCTTGACCGACTCGATCTTCGCCCGGCAGTAGTCGCCGAACAGGTAGCGGCCGTACAGGCTCGGCAAAGACCTGTCGCGGACCACGTATCCGCCGATGATGGCGCAGTAACCGCTGCTGTGCGACGCGGTGAGGACCGGGGACACCGCGTGCGGTGCCTGCCCGGACTTCAAGCGGCTGTCGCCCTCCCAGACGCTCCAGCCGTAGTTGGCGCCGGCGCCGGTGCCGGCCGGCGCGAAGTCGAGCTCCTCCCAGCGATCCTGCCCGACGTCGCCGATCACCATGTCGCCGGTGGCGCTGTCGAAGGAGAAGCGCCACGGATTGCGCAGGCCGTAGGCCCAGATCTCCTCGCGCTTGGCGCTCTGGCCGGCGAACGGGTTGGTCGGCGGGATCGTGTAGCCGCCGTTTGGCGACGGAGCGATTCGCAGGATCTTGGCGAGCAGCGTGCCGGTGCTCTGGCCGTTGCCGTTGGGATCGCCCTCGCTGCCGCCATCGCCGACGCCGATGTACAGATCGCCTTCGCGCCCGAATGCCAGCTGTCCGCCGTTGTGGTTGGTGAACGCGTGGTGGTCGATCGTCAGCACCCGGCGCGCGCTCGCCGCGTCTGCGACGTTCGCGTTGCGCCTGGAGCGGCGGAACTGGACGATCTCGATGTTGTTGTGAGGGTCCGTGTAGTACAGGTAGAAGCGCCCGCTGGTCGCATAGTCGGCGGGGAATGCGATCCCGAGCAGACCCTGCTCGCTTCCCTGCGCGTAGACCGAGGCGGCGATGTCCAGGAACGGCCGGGACTGCCGGTGACCGTTGAGCAGCAGCATCACCTGTCCGGCGCGCTGCAGGACGAACACCCTGCCGGGGTCGCCGGGCGCACCCGTGACGTACGTCGGTTCGCTGAAGCTCGCAACCCGGATGAGGCGCAGGCTCTTTGCGGCGGCGGCGTGCGCTGCCGCGGTGCCGGGCGCGGCGGGGGCCTCGGGCACCGCCGCGACCGTGCGCGCCGGTGTGCCCGATCCGCAAGCTGCCAGCGCCAGGCTCGTGAGCGCGGCCGTCGCAAGGAGTGCGCGTTTCCCCACCGCGCAATCCTCCCATGGCAATCACGCCTGGTGCGACACCAGCTGGCCGCGACGTCCGCACCGCCGGCCGCCGGCGACATCGACCCAGAGCCGACGCGTCGTAGGCTGCATGACATGCCCGCGACCGCGCCCCACCGGATCGTCCTCGTCGGCGGCGGCTTCGCCGGCCTGCAGGCCGCGCTGAAGCTCGCCAAGGGCCCGGTCGAGCTGACGCTCGTCGACCGGCGCAACTTCCACCTGTTCCAGCCGCTCGCCTACCAGGTCGCTACGGGCGCGCTGTCGCCGAGCGAGATCTGTTACCCGCTGCGCACGATCTTCCGCAGCCGGCGCAACGTCGAGGTGGTGCTCGCCGAAGCGACCGGCTTCGATCTCACCGCCCGGCGTGTCGATCTGCGCCCGGCGGCCGAGGGCGTGCCGGCGCCGGCGACCCTGCACTACGACAGCCTGATCGTCGCCGGCGGATCGGCCTACTCGTACTTCGGGCACGACGCCTGGCAGGCCCACGCCCCCGAGCTGAAGTCGCTGGAGGGCGCGCTGGACATCCGCAGCCGCATCCTCACCGCGCTGGAGGCTGCCGAGTGGGAGCCCGACCCCGAGCGCCGCCGCGCGTGGCTGACCTTCGTGGTCGTCGGCGCGGGCCCCACCGGCGTGGAGATGGCCGGCCAGATCGCCGAGATCGCCCACGACAGCGTGCGCGACTTCCGGCGTGCCGACACCGCCACCGCGCGTGTCCTGCTCGTGGAGGCAGCCGACCGCGTGCTGACCGGCTTTCCGCCGTCGCTCTCTGCGAGCGCAGCGCGCGCCCTGCAGAAGCTCGGCGTGACACCGCTGCTGGAGCACATGGTCACCGACATCGACCGCGATGCGGTGACGACGAGCAGCCCCGAGGGCGAGCACGCGCGCTACGGAACGCGCACCGTGGTGTGGGCGGCCGGAGTGGCGCCGTCAGGGCTCGCGCGCGCACTCTCGGATGCCGGCGACGGCGAGGTCGATCGCGCCGGCCGGCTGATCGTCGAGGAAGACCTCACGCTGCCCGGCCACCCGGAGGTGTTCGCCCTCGGAGACATGGTCGCGATTCGCAGGGGTGGCGATGTGCAGACGCTCCCCGGCCTCGCCCCCGTCGCGATGCAGCAGGGCCGCCACGCCGCCCGCTCGGTCCTCCGCGCCCTGAAAGGCAAGCAGCGCGAGCCGTTTCACTACACCGACAAGGGCAACCTCGCGACGATCGGCCGTGCGCGCGCCGTCGCCGACATCAAGGGCCTGCACCTCAGCGGCCCGCTCGCCTGGGTGACCTGGTTGGCCGTCCACCTGTGGTACCTGGTCGGCTTTCAGAACCGCTTGCTCGTGTTCACGCGCTGGGCCTTCAGCTTCCTCACGCACGGTCGCGGCGCGCGGCTGATCACAGCCACCAGTCCAAGACATCCCGACCGCGCATAGCCCTCACCCGGTCGCTGCGCGCTGCCCGACCGGGTCCGCGCCCAGTGCTCCAGTCGCTGGCCGCCCCGTCAGCCGGACGTGAGCTGCGCGACGATCGCGCCGGTGTCCATCTCGTCCCAGGCCTGCACGATCTCCCCGCCGGCGAGCTTCAGCACGGCCGTCGAGGTGAAGGAGATCTCGCGTCCACTCGCGGCGCAGCCGAGGAACTCGCCGACCTGGCGCCCGCTCCAGCGCTGATGCGCGGCGACGAGGTCGTCCTCGCCGAGCAGCAGCAGGATCTCGTGACGCAGCGGCTCGAAGGCGGCGAGGAAGTACGCGACCACCTCGCGCTGGCCCTCGCGTCCGCGCTTTACGCCGTTGTGCACGAAGCCCTTTGCCAGCCAGCGCTCGCATGCGTAGGTGTCGCGGCTGTTGATCGCCTCCGAGTAGAAGCTGCGCACCGCTTCCTTGTTGGCGTCGATCGTCACACCGGCAACGCTACACGCCGCGCCCGACCTCCATCGGCTTTCGCGAGGCCGTCGCTCAGGCGGCCGCGCCACCGGCCACGGCGGCCGGTCGCAGGATGCCGGTGTCGCGCGTCAGGCGTTGCGCCAGGGCGACCGGGATCAGGCTGAGCAGGATCACGAACAGCACGACGACGTTGACCTGCGGCAGCTGCTGGCCGAGGCGGATGTTGCCGAAGATCCAGATCGGCAAGGTGTTCTGTGCGCCGGCCGTGAAAGTGGTCACGACGATCTCGTCGAACGACAGCGCGAAGGCGAGCAGCCCGCCGGCGACGAGCGCGGTGGAGATCATCGGCAGGGTGACGTAGCGGAAGGTCTGCCAGCCGTCGGCGCCGAGATCCATCGAAGCCTCCATCAGCGAGGACTGTGTGCGGCGCAGGCGGGCGAGCACGTTGTTGTAGACGGTGACGATGCAGAAGGTGGCGTGGCCGACGATGATCGTCGTCAGCGAGAAGTTCACGCCGCTGAAGTTGATGAAGGAGTTCAGCGCCATGCCGGTGATGATTCCCGGCAGCGCGATCGGCAGCACGAGCAGGAATGAGATCGCTTCGCGGCCGAAGAAGCGGAAGCGGTGCACGGCGAAGGCCGCCATCGAGCCGAGCAGCAGGGCGATCGCCGTGGAGATCAGTCCCGCGCGCACCGACAGCCAGAAGGCGTGGCGCATTTCCGCGTTGTGCCAGGTCGAGCTGAACCACTTGGTCGACAGCCCCGGTAGCGGCCAACTCTGCACGTTGGAGGAGTTGAAGGCGTACACCACGATGATCGCGATCGGCACGAACAGGAACAGCAGCACCAGCGCGGTCCAGGCGGCGAGTGCGATGCGGCTGAGCCGGCTCGTCCCGATCACAGCGCTTCGAACGCTCCCATGCGTCTGGCGATCAGCAGGTAGAT
>JAXDGQ010000329.1:0-6220 GCA_034664965.1 Solirubrobacteraceae bacterium
GATAGCCGATCACGAGCACCGATACGACCAATCCGAAGAAGTCGGCCCCGCTCATGTGTGCGATGAAGAAGCCGGGGACCGGCTGGGCGCTCATACTCGATCGATCCCCTCGATCAGCAACAGGAGGATCGCGAAGGCGGCGATCCCGATCACGATTGCGACGATGTCCACGCCGTCAATATGCACCCGCCGGCGTCACGACCGTATGACGATCGGCGCGGCGCCCATAACGATTTCGTGACGACCCGGCGCCGGCTCGGTGCCGGTGCTCATCGAGCGAGTTCGGCGGAGAACCTCGGCGATGCGCGATCGCGTCGAGCTGACCCGCTGTGCGATTCGCAACGGTCTCGTCGAGCCCTGAGAGGCATTGCTCAGAGCGAGAAGCGGTAACCCACTCCGGAGTCGGTGACGATGTAGCGCGGACCCGTCGCGGCGTCCGGCTCGATCTTCGCGCGCAGCCGGGCGATGTGCGTGCGCAACGGCTGTATGTCGTCGACGTACTCCGCGCCCCAGACCTCGGCGAGCAGCTTGCGGTGGGTCATCAGGCGACCGCGGTTGCGCACCAGCACGCGCAGCAGCTCGAACTCGATCGGGGTTAGGTGCACGGGCTGTCCATCGCGCAGCACCGTGTGCCCCGCGAGGTCGATCTCCAGCCCCTCGACGACGATGCTCGGCTCCTCCTCCGCCGGCGCCGCCCTGCGCAGCGCGGCCTGCAGGCGCGCGACCAGCTCGCGCGCGCCGAATGGCTTGGTGATGTAGTCGTCGGCGCCGGCCTCCAGCGCCCTAACCTTCTGCTCCTCCTCACCCAGCGCCGACAGCACGAGGATCGGCATCTCGCTCCACTCGCGCAGCCTGCGCGTCACCTCCACGCCATCGCCGTCCGGCAGCACCAGGTCGACGATCGCCGCATCGGGCGGACGCACCGCCGCGAGATCGAGCGCCTCTGCCGCCGTTTCGGCGGGCACCGCCGCAAAGCCCGCCTCGCGCAGCACCACTTTCAGCGCACGCACGATCTGCGGCTCGTCGTCGACGACCAGCACGCGCGGCGGCGCGGCGGGGGTCGGCTTGGGTTGCGCGCTCACGCGCCCGGCGCCCGCTCGCTCCGCGGCGGCGCGAGCGTCTGCGCCTGCGCTCGAGGCGGCTCGCCGGCGCGCTCTGCTTGGCCGGCGCGGTCGCCGGTGCGGCGGTCCGCCGCGTGCTCGCGCAGCGGCAGCTCGAACACGAACGACGCTCCCTGCCCGGGCAGCGACTCGACATGCAGCGAGCCCGCGCTCGCCTGCGTGAAGCCGCGCGCGATCGCCAGGCCGAGCCCCGAGCCGCGGTGTCCGCCGCTCGCCGTGCCCGCGCGGTAGAACGGCTCGAACACGCGCTCCAGCTGCGCCGGAGGGATGCCCGGCCCGCGATCTACGATGCGCACGATCACGCGCCCGCCGGAAGGGTGACCCTGACTGTCGCCCTCGGCCTCTGCGGCGTCGCCGGCGCTCGCCGACAGACGGACCGGTGCGCGGGCGAGCCCGCGCACGGCACGGGCGCGCACGGATACCGGGTGGCCGCCGGAGTGCCGGCGGGCGTTCTCCAGCACGTTCACGAACGCGCGCTCCATCTGCACCGGGTCGACGCTCACCAGCGGCAGCTCGCGGTCGATCGACAGGCTGAACTCCTGCGGGCCCGCCGCCAGCTCGGTCAGCGCCGTGCGAATCAGCTCCTCCACCGATGTCCAGTCGCGCCGCGGCTCGGCCGCGCCCGCTTCCAATCGAGATAGATCCAGCAGGTTGTCGACCAGCCGTGACAGCCGGCGCGCCTCCTCCTTGATCACCACCGCCATCTCCGCTCGCTCCTGCGGGGTGATCGACGCGGAGCCGACCGCCTCCCCGGCCGCCGAGATCGCGGTCAGCGGCGAGCGCAGATCGTGCGAGACGGCGCGCAGCAGGGCTGTCTTGACCGTGTCCGCTCTGCGCAGCGCCGCCGTCTCGACGACGTCGCCAAGCAGTCGCTCGCGCTCCAGTGCCGCGCTCAGCAGCGCCTCGAGCGCCGGCACCACGCGCTCCTGCAGTCTTCGCAGGCTCGCCTCTGTGGTGTCCGCCCCGACCAGCAGCGTGCCCAGCCGGCTCGTGCCATCCCGCAGGGGGAAGGCGATGCTGCGCTCGTCGCCTTCCACGGCCTCCATCTCAATCGCCGCCGAGCCGAGCTCCAGCGCCTGCGCCAGGCGCGCCGCCGCCGTCGGCAGCGCGTCAGCGAGGCTCTCGCCGCGCAGCAGCAAGCGGGCCATCTCGGCTGCCAGGTCGGCCTCGCGCCTGCGCGCGTCCGCCTCGCGCGTGCGAGCGCGCGTGACCTCGGCCACCGAGCTGGCCAGTCCCGCGACGACCAGGAAGGCGATCAGCGAGACCCAGTTGCTGGACTGGCGGATCGCGAAGTGCCCGACCGGCTCGATGTGAAAGAAGTTCAGCGCCGCGGCGCTGAGCACCGCCGTGACGACGCCCAGCCAGCCGCCCCACGTCACCGACACGATCAGCACCGCGGGCAGGTACACGACCGACAGCGAGACCACCGGTGCCACGTGCTTGAGCGGATACACGATCAGCGTGCACAGCGCGACCGACACGATCGCGACGATCACGCCGGCGCGCCGCGACGGGGGATCTGACTCCAGCAGGAAGCCGAGCGGCGAGGACATCGACACGTCAGCGTAATACCGCGCCGGGCGGCCGTCCGTTCGAGTGCTCGCCGGACAGCTCAAGCCGATGCGCGGCGGGACCGAGGAGATCGCATAGCTGTCAACCCCCACAACGCGCGCACTCTGCAGCGGGTCCGGACGAGGCCGCCCATTGCGCGGTCCCCAGATCGCTGGCCCGGCACGCTGCGCGGGGCGCTGCTGCTCGCCTGCTCGCTCGCCGCGGCAGGCGCGCTGGCCGCCGACGCGTCGGCGGCGCTGAGCCCGTCGGATTACACCGTCAGCTCGCTCTGCTCGACCCCGGCCCCGGGCCGTGCGGCCTGTCTGGGCCTACGTCTCGTCGCGCGCGAGCCGCTCGCCCAGCCCGGCGCACGCGTCCTCCCGGGCGTTTCCCAGGCGCCCGGAGCGCGGGCGGCGCCGACTGGCGAATCCAGCGAGCCGGCAGGCGAAGCGCTATCCGGAGAAAGCCCGGCGACGCCCGCAACCGAATTCACCAAACCCAACAAAAAAGCCCTCACGCCCGCCAATCTGCTGGGCGCATACAACCTCGCCGGGACGACGCCGCCGAGCCCGCAGACGATCGCGATCGTCGACGCCTACGACAACGCGACGATCGCCAACGACCTGCAGGTGTTCAGCGCCCAGTTCGGCCTGCCTGCATGCACCGAAGCCAACGGATGTTTTCGCAAGGTCAACCAGGCCGGCAACCCCTCGCCGCTGCCGGCTTCCAGCGGCGAACTCGAACGCGGCTGGGCGCTGGAGATCGCGACCGACGTGGAGGTCGTCCACGGCATCTGCCCGAGCTGCCACATCCTGCTCGTCGAGGCCGAATCGAACGCCAACGCCAGCCTCTACGCGGCCGAGCAGACCGCCGCGTCGCTGGGCGCCACGGAGATCTCCAACTCCTGGGGCGGCGGCGAGCCGATCAGCGACAGCCCGGCGTTCAACCATCCGGGCATCGTCATCACGGCCTCCTCGGGCGACTCCGGGTATCTCAACTGGTTCTCCGAAACTGCCCCCGAATCGGCCGACTACCCCGCCAGCTCACCGCACGTCGTCGCGGTGGGCGGCACGCGGCTGAACCTCAACGCGACGACCAAGGCGTGGGAAAGCGAGACCGTGTGGAACGACGGCGGTGTGAGCGGCGGCGTGCTCAGGGGCGCGGGCGCGGGCGGCGGCGGATGCAGCGGGCCCTTCACCGCCGCGCCCTGGCAGCAAGCCCTGGTCAACTGGGCCTCGGTCGCCTGCGGGTCCCATCGCGCGGTCGCCGACGTCTCCGCCGACGCCGACCCGTATACGGGCGTCGCCGTGTACGACTCGACCGAAACCGAAGGCAACAAGGGCTGGGCGACGATCGGCGGCACCAGCGTCGCCGCGCCGATCGTGGCTTCGGTGTTCGCGCTGGCCGGAGGCGCGCACGGCGTCGCGTATCCGGCGCGCACGCTGTATGAAAACGGGCAGCAGTCGCCCGCCTCACTGCACGACGTGACCATCGGGTCCAACGGCGAATGCCGCAAGCCGTTTGAAAAAAGCACGGGAACGTCAGGGTGCACGACCGGCGAAGAGGCCCAGACCTGCTTCGCGCAGGCGATCTGCCTCGCCGGCAGCGGCTACGACGGCCCCACCGGAGTTGGCACGCCCAACGGCATCCTCGCGTTCGCTCCGCCCGGAACCATCTCCGGCGCCGTCGAAGAAACGGGCGAAGCCGCGGCGAGCGGTGGCTCCGGCGCGCCCGGCGCGCAGCCGCCGACCGGTACGAGTGCCCCGGGCTCCAGCGTCCCGGCGGCGACCGCCGCGACGTCGCCCACGCCGATCGTCTCGGCGCTCACCCTGACGCGCAAAGCGAAAGCCGCGCTCACACGCCGGCGCCCGAAGCTGTCTAAGGTCGGCTTCTCCTTCACGCTCACCGCTCCGGCGCGAATTCGCGTGACGATCTACCGGCGCGTGCGCAACCACGGGCGCGTGCAGTGGAGGGCCGTCTCCGCGCCGACCACGATCGCCGCCTCCGGCGGCGCCCAGAGCCGCCGGCTGGGCGGCTCTGGCGCGCTCTCGGCGGGTCGATACCGCCTGACGCTGCTCCCTGAGCGCGGAGCGGCCCGGTCGGTCGCCTTCCGCGTCGCCTGAGCGCGCTCGCCGCTCGTGCAAGGGCGCCTGCACGCGCGTCGATCGCTTGTGCTCGCAGCATCCCCTGGCTAGCTTGGCCTGTCCATGTCCACGCCGCGGCCACGACCCACGCGCGTCGCCAGGCGGCGCGAGCGACGCGCGCGCCGGCGCCGTCGAGCGCTGCACACGCTCGCCGGCGCGCTTGTGATCGCCGCCGGGGCGGGCATCGCGATCGGCTCGGCAGCCTCCGGCGCGAGCTCCGGCGCGCTGGAAAGCAAGATCTCCTCAGCGCAGGCGCGCGAAGGACAGGTGCGCTCCGGCATCCATGCCGACAGCCACCAGATCGCCGGCTTCGAAGGCAGCATCGAAGACCTGCAGACGCGCCTGTCGGCGCTCGAATCGAGCCTCACCGTCGAGCGCAACCTGCTGGCGAGCATCCGCTCGCAGCTGAGCGTCGCGCGCACGCGTCTGGCCGCGCTGCAGGTGCAACTCGTGCACGACCGCAAGGTGCTCGTCGCGCAGGTGGTCGCCGCGTATCAGACCCCGCCGCCGGACATCGTGACGGTCCTCCTCGAGGCCCACGGCTTCGCCGATCTGATCGAGCGCGTCGACAACCTGCGTGCGATCTCCCGCGAGAACGCCTCGGCGACGACGCGCGTCTCCGAAGCGCAGAAGGCCGTCACGGCGCAGGCCAAGCACCTCGCCGAGCTGGAGTCCACGCATGCCTCCGAGACGCACTCCGTGCTGGTGCAGCGCAACGAGGTCGCCCAGCTGCGCCTGGCGCTCGTCAAGCGCCAGCTGCAGTTCGTCAGCGCGCGCAGCCGCAAGAGCGCCGAGCTGGAAGAACTGCGGTCGCACAAGCACTCGCTGGAACACGAGCTGGCGCACGTCCAGGCGCGCGAGCTGGCCGCCTCTGGCGTCACCTTCTCCGGTCCGATCGGCGAATTCAACGCGACGCCCGAAGGCGCTTACGGCTTCTTCCAAGCCGCCGGCACCAACTACAGCGTCGGCGAGGAGCCGGCGCTCGCCGAGCGCCTGAACACGCTGGGCAAGGCGCTGCACCTGCACCTGATCGGCATCTCCGGCTATCGCTCGCCGCAGCACTCGGTCGAGGTCGGCGGCTTCGCAAACGACCCGCACACGCGCGGCGAAGCTTCAGACACCCCCGGCGTCGAGGGCGTGTCCGAGTCGACGCTCAACCAGTTCGGCCTCACGCGACCGTTCCCCGGTGCGGCCGAGGCCGATCACATCCAGCTGCACTGACCGCTGAGCCGGCCGGGGTTGTGCCTCGCGTGTGCTGTGTTTGCACTTACGCGCTGAGTGATAGCCATGGTATGCACCGAGCGCGGAGTGTGAGCCGCGTTTTGGCTATTTCGTGCGCGATTGTATATACGATATTTATAAAGATATATACGATTGCTATCGCGCTCCCTAAACAGAGCAACA
>JAXDGQ010000330.1:0-5285 GCA_034664965.1 Solirubrobacteraceae bacterium
CTCTGGCACGGGCGATTTCGCTTGTCGAAGACGACGATCCGGAAGGCTGGAAGCTCGTCCGGGAGGTGTATCCGAAGACGGGAAAGGCGTCGGTGATCGGCTTCACGGGACCGCCGGGCGTCGGCAAGTCGACGCTGATCGGCGCGCTGACGAAGCTCCGCCGCGAGGCCGGACGCAGCGTCGGCGTGCTGTCGATCGACCCGTCGTCGCCGGTCACGCAGGGCGCCCTGCTCGGCGACCGCATCCGCCTCAGCGAGCACTTCCTCGACCAGGGGGTGTTCATCCGCTCGATGGCCAACCGCGGTGCGCTGGGCGGGCTCTCCGAGGCCGCGCTGCAGGCCGCCCTGCTGCTCGACGCGGCCGGGCGCGAGGACGTCTTCGTGGAGACCGTCGGCGTCGGCCAGGCGGAGATCGACATCATCGACCACGCGGACACGATCGTGCTCGTGCTGATGCCCGGCTCCGGCGACTCGATCCAGGCGCTGAAGGCCGGCGTGATGGAGATTCCCGACGTGATCGTGATCAACAAGGCCGATCACCCGCTGACCGACACGATGGTGCGCGAGATCCGCGGCGTGCTCTCGCTGGCCAACCTCGACCGCACGCCGGAGGAGGTGCGCGCGAGCTGGCGCGTGCCGATCGTCAAGACGCAGGCCAGCCACGGCGAGGGCCTCGACGAGCTGACCGAGCGCCTGGACGAGCACCGCGCGCACATCCTCGCCGAGGGCCAGCTGGGCGAGCGGCGGGCGCGCAACCTGCGCAACGAGGTGCTGGCGATCGCCACAGCGCGCATGCGCCGGCGCCTGGAAGAGGAGCTGCACGAGGACGCCGAGTTCAAGTCGCTGATCGAGCAGGTGGTGCAGCGACGCCTGGACCCGGCGAGCGCGGCGGCGGCGCTGCTGGAACGCACATCGGCGCCCTGAGGACTAGGCTCGCAGGCGATGGACTATCTGAGCCTGGCGGATCGAAACTGGCCGCTGCTGCGTCGCCTGATGGGCGGTCACACGACTGTCTACCGCGCCAGCCACGGTCTGATCGGCCATCGCTTCCCCGGGGCGCCGCCGATGCTGCTGCTCGACCATGTCGGCGCCAAGAGCGCGACCAAGCGCACGAGCCCGCTGGTATACGGCCGCGACGGCGAGAACCTGGTGCTGGTCGCTTCCAAGGGCGGCTACCCGAAGAACCCCGCGTGGCTGCACAACCTGCGCGCCAATCCGGACACCACCGTGCAGGTGGGCTCGCGCACGCTGCCGGTGCATGCGCGCGTGGCCGAAGGCGAGGAGCGCACGCGCCTGTGGGCGCTGATGGTCGGCGTGTACCCGGGCTATGAGGGCTATCGCAAGCGCACCGAGCGAGAGATCCCGCTGGTCGTTCTCGAGCCGCGATAGCGATGGTATTCACGCGGCGCGGGGGGTGCGTGTGCTGGTCGGGGGAGCGTGCACCATGGTATATACGATATTTATAAATATATATACGATGGCTATCGCAGTTCACAGATAGAGGATCGCCCTCCGCCCGCCGCAGCGCGCGCCGTGACGGGCTCGATCAAGCGCCGAGGGCGCGCGCGATGACCATCTGCTGCACCTCGTCGGTGCCCTCGCCGATCGTCAGGATCTTGGCGTCGCGGTAGAAGCGGCAGACGGGGTACTCCTCGATGAAGCCGTAGCCGCCGTGTATCTGCACGGCCTCCTCGGCGCAGCGCACGGCCAGGCGGCCGGTCTTCAGCTTGGCCTGCGCGGCGGTCAGCGTGAAGTTTCGCTTGGCGTCCTTCTCGAGCGCGGCCCTGTAGACGAGCAGCCGCGCGGCCTCGATCTCCGTGGACATGTCGGCGAGCTTTGACTGGATCGCCTGGAACTTGGAGATCGGCTTGCCGAAGGCCTTGCGCTGCTTGGCGTACTTCAGCGCCTCGTCGAGAGCGCCCTGGGCGAGGCCGACGCCCATCGCGGCGACGCCGATGCGGCCGATGTCGAGGATGTGCAGGAACTGCTTGAAGCCCGCTCCGCGCGGCCCGAGCAGGTTCTCCTGGGGCACGCGGCAGTCCTCGAAGGACAACGGGCGGGTGTCCGAGGCGTTCCAGCCCATCTTGCGGTACGGCTGGCCCTGCGCGTAGCCGCGTGTGCCGTTGGGGACGATTATGTTCGATATCTCTCGCGTCGCGCCATTGCCCTGGCCGTCGCCGGACTCGCCGGTGACGGCGGTGATGCAGACCACGCCGGAGATGTCGGTGCCGGCGTTGGTGATGAACTGCTTGGCGCCGTCGATCACCCATTCGCCGGCGTCCAGGCGCGCGCGTGTGCGCGTGTTTCCGGCATCCGAGCCGGCCTCTGGCTCGGTCAGCCCGAACGCGCCGAGCAGCTCTCCCGAGCACAGCCGCGGCAGCCACTCGCGCTTTTGCTCCTCGGTGCCGAACAGGTAGATCGGCTGGGTGCCGAGCGAGGTGTGCGCGCAAAGGGTGATCGCCACCGAGGAGTCCACGCGCGTGAGCTCCTCGACGGCCAGCGCGTAGGCCAGCGTGTCCCCGCCGCCGCCGCCGTACTCCTCGGGGAAGGGGATTCCCATCAGGTTCAGCGCGCCGAGCTTGGCGACGATCTCGTAGGGAAACGACTTCGTGCGATCGAGCTCCTCGGCGACCGGCGCGACCTCGCCCTCGGCGAACTCGCGGACGGTGCGGCGGATCAGCTCGTGGTCGTCTGACAGGGAGAAGTCCATCGGCGCAGCATTCTCACAGCTCGCGCGGCTCTAGGATGGCCGCGCATGAGCCGAGCTCGCTGGATCCAGCATTTCCTCTTCTCGCGCGGGCGCACGCATCGCTACGGGGCCGATCGCTCCCAGTGCGGCGACCTGCACCTGCCCGACGGCGCCGGGCCTCATCCGGTGATCGTGCTGATCCACGGCGGCTCGTGGCAGCGGCGCTACGGCCGGGCGGTGATGCGCGCGATCGCCGCCGCCCTGGTCCTGCGCGGCCGGGCGGTGTGGAACATCGAGTACCGCCGCGTCGGAAACGGCGGCGGCTGGCCGGAGACCTTCGCCGACGTCGCCGCCGCGATCGACCGCCTGGACGGCCTGCATCCGTCGCTCGATCTCAGCCGCGTCGACGTGATCGGGCACTCCGCCGGCGGGCACCTCGCGCTGTGGGCCGCCGGACGCACTTCGCTGCCCACGGGCGCGCCGGGAGCGATCGCCGGGCGCCCGCGCGTCCCCATCGCGCGGGCGATCTCGCTGGCGGGCGTGTGCGATCTCGCCGGTGCCTACCGCGAATGGCATGGAGGCGCGGTGAGGGCGCTGATGGGCGGCTCGCCCGAGCGCCTGCCGGAGCGCTACGAGGTCGCCGACCCGCTGCGCCGGGTGCCGCTGGCGATGCCTGTCCTGCTCGTCCACGGCGTGCTCGACGAGACCGCCTCGGTGCGCCTCAGCCGAACCTACGCGAGCGCGGCGCGGGCCGCCGGTGGCGAGGTGGAGCTGGTGGAGATCGAGGGGCGGGCCGGGGGGCACCGCACCTTCATCGACCCGCGCGGCGCGGCATGGGCGCCGGTCATCGGCTGGCTGGAACGCGACGCCGCCGCAGCCGTCGCGCGGTGATCTAAGAGCCGAACGTGCGCGCGAGCTCGACGAGCAGACGCACGCCGTAGCCCGACGCGCCCTTGCCGGCGTAGGCGCGGCCGAGGCCCCACGCCGAGCCGGCGATGTCGAGGTGCGCCCAGGGTACGTCGCCGACGAAGTTGGCCAGGAACGAGGCGCCGACGATCGTGCCGGCCTTGCGGGCTTCGGGCGCGTTGTCGAGGTCGCCGTAGGTCCCCTTGATGAGCTCGTCGTACTCCTCGTGCAGAGGCAGGCGCCAGACGATCTCACCGGTCCGCTCGCCGGCCTGGGAGATCTGCGCGGCGAGCGCGTCGTCGTTGGACATCAGCCCGGCGTAGGTGGAGCCGAGGGCGACGATCACGGCACCGGTGAGCGTCGCCAGGTCGATGATCCGCGAGGCGCCCTCGCCGACGGCATGACAGAGGCAGTCGGCGAGCACCAGCCGGCCCTCGGCGTCGGTGTTGTTGACCTCGATCGTCTTGCCGTTGGAAGCCGTGACGATGTCGCCGGGCTTGATCGCGCGGGCGCTCGGCAGGTTCTCGGTCGCGCCGACGACCGCGACGAGCTTGACCGGCAGCTGCAGTCGGGCGATCGCGCCGACCGCCTCGATCACCGCGGCGCCGCCGGACATGTCGAACTTCATCTCGGCCATTTTCGCCCCGGGCTTCAGCGAGATGCCGCCGCTGTCGAAGGTCACCGCCTTGCCGACCAAGCCGAGCACCGGCCCGCTCGCGCCGGCGCCCTGATAGCGCAGGGTGATCAGGGCGGGCTCCTGATCGGAGCCCTGCGCGACGGCGGCGAAGGCGCCCATGCCGCGCGCGATGATCCCCTCGCGGCCCTCGACCTCGACAGACAGGCCCTCGATGTCGCGCGCGAGCGCCTGGGCATAGCCGGCGAGCGCTGTCGGCGTCAGATCATTGCCGGGCCGGTTCTGCAGGTCGCGCGCGGCGTTGACCGCCTCGGCCACGAGCGCAGACTCGCGGACGGCGTCGCTCAGGTCCTCCTGCGAGGAGACGATCAGCCGAGCGAGCGTCTTGGGGGTGGCGTCGGCGTCGGCGTCGGCGGCCGATTTGTGGCGGTCGAATCGGTAGTCGGCGAGGATCGTCCCCTCGACCAGCGCGGCGGCGACATCCGCGCCGGCCTGCGCGGGCAGCTCCCAGCAGACGGTCTGCGCCGACAGCTCGCGCGCGCGATCGCGCGCGACCGCCGCCGCCACGCGCGCGCGCTCGGGGGTGAAGTCGCTGCGCTTGCCCAGGCCCACGAGCAGCCAGCGGACGTCCGCCGCGTGCGCGAGCGCGAGCGACTTGAACGCGCTTCGCGCCTCGCCGGTGGAGAGCAGGCGTCCAACCTCTTGCGGCGTTTGCGGGCCCGGCTGCTCGTCATCGAAGGCGCCGACCACGATCGTGTCAGCGCCGCTGGCGCTGGCGGGCTGGGTCGTCGACGAGACCTCCATTCGGCCGAGCACGATATCCGGATCGCTAGCATTGCCGTCCTCTCGAACCTTTCCCATCGAGTCCCCTAGAGACTGGAGAGCCCTGTTCTCATGCCAAAGACCGTGATCCTCGCCAGCGCGCGCACGCCGATCGGCAAGATGGGCGGCGGGCTCTCGACGCTGGAAGCGACCGAGCTCGGCGCCGTGGCGATCGAGGCGGCGCTGGCGCGCGCGGCGGTCGAGCCCGAGCAGGTCGAGCACGTCGTGATGGGTC
>JAXDGQ010000331.1:0-6377 GCA_034664965.1 Solirubrobacteraceae bacterium
CGCTGCCGCGACGGCGTCGACGCCGAGGCCGGCGCTGTGGAGTCGCGGAGCGACCGTCAGGCGCAGGCGTCCAAGGGCGTAGGGGGCGGCGCGCTCGAGCGCCAGGCGACGCGCGCCGGGTGGCAGATCCGCGCCGAATAGGTCCTCAACGCTGCGGCTGATGCGCTCGAGATGGGCGTCTATCTCGATCGGCGCGCCGTCGAGCACCAGCAGCGTCTCGAACACTCCGCGCGCTCGGTCGGGCCGGACGGGGTTGGACACGCCCGCAGTGTGACACTGTGCTGGCGGCCGTCGAGATACCCGACCCTGCGCCGGACCCGCAGCGCCTGGCGTGCGCCGTGCTCGCGTGAAGACACTGCTGATCGACAACTACGACTCGTTCACGTACAACCTCTTCCAGCTGCTGGCGGAGGCCAACGGCGAGGAGCCCGTGGTCGTGCGCAACGACGCGGCCGACTGGCGTGAGCTGAGGCGCCTGGGTTTCGACAACGTCGTCATCTCAGCCGGGCCCGGAAGGCCTGACCGCGAGGGTGACTTCGGCGTCTGCGCGGAGGCGATCGAGCGGGCCGAGGTGCCACTGCTCGGCGTTTGCCTGGGTCATCAGGGGCTGAGCTGGGTCCACGGCGCCGCCGTGCTGCCTGCACCGGTCGCGATGCACGGGCGCATCAGCGCCATCCTGCACGAGGGCTCGCCGCTGTTCGCCGGAATTCCGCGCGAGTTCCAGGCCGTGCGCTATCACTCGCTCTGCGTCGCCCAGCCCCTGCCGGCGGCCCTGCAGGTGATCGCGCAGACGAGCGACGGCGTCGTCATGGCGGTGGCTCATCGCACACGACCGCAGTGGGGGGTGCAGTTTCATCCTGAGTCGATCTGCACCGAGTACGGGCGACGGCTGCTCGCCAACTTCCGCGACCTGACGCGCGTGCACAGCAGAGCGCCGCTTAGGCGCGCGCCGAGCGTGCCGTCGGCCGAGCTGCGCGCGGCCCCCGCGACAACTCCCGCCGCGCAACGGCGCGCCGTGGGCGAACGGCCAGCGCTGTCGCTGAAGGTCAGGCGGCTGGATGCGCTGTATGACGCCGAGTGCGCGTTCGTGAACCTCTACGGCGACCACGCGACGGCGTTCTGGCTGGACAGCAGCAAGGCCGACGAACGCGCCCGCTTCTCCTTCATCGGCGCCCCCGACGGGCCGCTCGGAGCAGTGGTCACCTACGACGTCGCCGACGCCTGCGTGCGAATCGAGCGGGCCGGCGAGGTGGAGTCTCGCGAAGGGTCGATCTTCGACTATCTCAGCCGCGAGATGCGCCGGCTGCGCCACGTCAGCGACGGTCTTCCCTTTGACTTCAACTGCGGGTTCGTCGGTTACTTCGGCTACGAGCTGAAGGCCGACTGCGGGGGCAGCGATACCCATCGTTCGACGATGCCCGACGCCGCCTTCGTCCTCGCCGGCCGGCTGATCGCCTTCGACCACGTCGAGCGATGCACCTACGTCCTCTGCGCCGCCGAGCCCGGCGGCGAGGAGCACGCCGAGCGCTGGATCGCCGAAACCTGCGCGAGGCTGCTCTCGCTGACGCCGCCGGTCAGCACCGAGTGGGATGCGCAGGCCACGCAGGAGCCGGTCGACTTTCGCCTCAGTCGCTCGCACGCGCAGTATCTCCAGGACATCGCCACATGCAGGCAGCGCTTGACCGAAGGCGAGACCTATGAGGTCTGCCTGACCAACAAGATCACCGCTGAGACCAGCGTCGATCCGCTCGTCCTCTACCGCACCCTGCGCCGGGTCAACCCGGCGCCGTTCTCGGCATACCTGCGCTTCGGCGAGCGCGCCGTGCTGAGCTCCTCCCCCGAGCGCTTCCTCGGCGTCGGCCGTGACCGCTGGGTCGAGGCCAAGCCGATCAAGGGCACCTGCCCTCGCGGCAGGACGCCGGCCGAGGACGTGCGGCTGGCCGAGGGGCTGCGACTCGGCGAGAAGAACCGCGCCGAGAACCTGATGATCGCCGACCTGTTGCGCAACGACCTTGGCGTCGTCTGTGAGGTCGGCACCGTCCATGTGCCCAACCTCATGCAGGTCGAGTCCTACGAGACCGTGCATCAGCTCGTCTCCACCGTGCGCGGGCTGCTGCGCGAGGACGTCGAGCCGCCCGACTGCATCCGCGCCTGCTTCCCCGGCGGCTCGATGACCGGCGCGCCGAAGCGGCGGACGATGCGGATCATCGACGAGCTCGAGGGCGAGGCGCGCGGCGTCTACTCAGGGGCCATCGGCTACCTCGGGCTCAGCGGCGGCTGTGACCTGAGCATCGTGATCAGGACCATCGTGGTGCAAGGGCACACCGCGACCCTCGG
This sequence comes from Solirubrobacteraceae bacterium, assembly GCA_034664965.1. Taxonomy (GTDB): domain Bacteria; phylum Actinomycetota; class Thermoleophilia; order Solirubrobacterales; family Solirubrobacteraceae; genus Palsa-744. The sequence continues at coordinate 2,338 of JAXDGQ010000331.1, forward strand.
CGTTGGCGGCGCGATCGTGCTGCTCTCCGACGCTGAGGAGGAGTATCAGGAGACGCTGCTGAAGGCGCGGGCCCCGATGGCCGCGATCGACCCCACGGTCGATCCGCACACGGTCTTCGAGGACAAGCGCGGCGCCGTCGCCGCCGGTCCGCCCGGCTCGAGCTAGCTCCGCGGGCGCCGATGCGACCTCATGGCCGGCACGGTCGCTTCAATCCCGCGTCTCAGGAGCATCGGGCGAGGCGTGGTCAAGCAGCGAGCGCAGCGCGTCGGCGACGCGCTGCGTCAGCGTCATGTGACCGCTCGCCGCACCGCGCAGCGCGCCATGCAGGCTCGCTCCGAGGCCGACCGCAGGTAGATCCACTTCGTACTCCACCGTTCCAGCCGCGGCGTCGACCGAGAGGACGCGCGCGCCGATGCGGTCCAGCAGCGCCACGACGGCCTTGTTCTCACCGGAGACGAGAGCGGTGTAGCGCTCGATTCCCACGGCTCGCGCTCGCTCGTTGAGCTCTTCCAGCAGCAGCGTCCCCAGACCGCGCCGCTGCCAGTCGTCCACGACCGTCACCGCCACCTCCGCGGCCGGCGCGTCGGGGACGAGCCGGACGAAGCGAGCCACCCCGACGCCTCGGCCCGTCCTCGCGTCGACCGCGCCGAGCGCCTCGTGGGCATGGCCGTCCACCGTGGTCAGGTACTGCAAGTCGGCCGTCGACAGCCGCGCCTTTCCTCCGAGAAAGCGAAGATCCCGCGACTCGGCGCTGAGCCGCTCGAACGCCTCGGCGAGCACCGGGGCATCGTGTGGCGTCAGCTCGCGGACGACCACCTCGCTCCCATCGCGCAGGCGCGGCATTTGGGCATCTTGGCACCCTGCGGCGGGTGTGGCTAGGCTAGACGGCCTCTGAAGTGCGCCACGAACGGAGGACGACGACCCATGCTCACGCTCACCGGCCTAGACGAGGTCAAGTCATATGTAGGGGAGGAGCTCGGCGTCAGCGACTGGCACCTGGTCACGCAGGAGAAGATCGATCAGTTCGCCGAGGTGACCGGCGACGACCAGTGGATCCACGTCGACCCCGAGCGCGCCAAGCAGAGCCCCTTCGGCGGGACGATCGCCCACGGCTACTACACGCTCTCGCTGGCGCCGCGCTTCTCCTACGACATGGTCAAATTCGAGGGCTTCGCCTTCGGCGTCAACTACGGGCTCAACCGCGTGCGCTTTCCGGCGCCGATGCCCGTCGGCGACAAGGTCCGCATGCGCTCGAAGCTGATCTCCGTCGACGACATCCCAGGCGGCGCGCAGATCAGCACCGAGTTGACCTTCGAGCGCGAGGGCGGCGAGAAGCCGGTGTGCGTCGCCGAGTCGCTGGCGCGCGTGTACACCGGCTGAGGGCCGAGCCTTGCGAACACGCGCCTGCTCGACGCCGGCTCGGCTACTCTGAGCGGCGTGGACGACCGGTCGATACTGACGCGCATCGAGGAACTCGTCGCCGAGGAGCACTCGCTGCAGGACCGCGAGGAGGGGGACGCCACACAGAGCGACGCCCTCGCCGCCGACCGCGAGCGTCTGGACCGCGTCTCGGTCGAGCTCGATCGCTGCTGGGACCTGCTGCGGCAGCGACGCGCCAAGCGCGCCGCCGGTGCTGACCCCGATGATGCCCAGGCACGCGACGAGGGCACCGTCGAGAAATATCTGCAGTAGCGGCGTCCCGGCGGGCCGAGTCCGCCAGGGGCCTAGCGCTCAGCGCCCTTTGGGCTGCGCGATCGCGACCGCCGCCTCCGGTGTCAGCACGCGGAAGCTGTAGGACTCCTCGAGATACAGCGAGACCGTCTGTGCGTCGTGTGATGCGTAGCCGACCGATATGTCCTGCCCTGACTCGAACGCGAAGTCGCCGCCGCGCATGCTCACGACGACCGCTCCGTTGACCCCCGGTGCCCACACGATCGGGCCCTTGATGATGTTGCGCAGGTGGTCGAGCAGCGGGTAGCCGCCGTGCTCGGCGGTTTCCACGACGCTCGTGTAGTCCTCGCGCCCGAGCGCCAGCCCGTAGGGCCCGGCCACGCCGCTGCGCAGCAGCAGCTCGACCGCGCGCGCCACGCATCCGGGGTAGTCGTCAAAGCTCTTGCCGCGCACGATCGGCTTGTGCGGCGAGCTCGCCGCGATCCCCTCGATGCCCGCCTTCGGCCAGGCGTGGAAGACGGCGGTGTTCTCGGCCTCGACGATTCGCTGCGCCGCCGCGTCGAGATCGTCGAGGTCGATGTCCTCGGCGCCGCGATCGCCCGCGCGCAGCTCCTCTCGCGAGACCTCGAAATGGGCGCGCAGCTCGATCAGCGCCAGCACGATGCGACGGTTCGCTTCGACGCCTTTGAGCTCGCTGACGTTCGCGCGCTCCACGCGGCCCAGGTTTGTCGCCGACCGCTCCCAGCCGTGGGGGCCGGAGAAGTCGACCAGCCGCCGGCTCGCCAACCCCGGCAGCAGGCGCTCGCGCGCCTCCTCGTCGATCAGCTTCCATCCGGCGTCGCTGATCGGTGCGTGCTCGCGCAGCAGATGGCTCATAGTCCCTCCCCCCGCAGGCTGCCGATGCCCAGCGAGCCGCCGCTCGCGGCGGGCTTGGGCTCGGCGTCGGGTGTGGAGCCCGCGTCGCCATCGTCGCCCGCTGCCGCCTCGGCGGACTCGCCGTGCTCGACGATGTCGCCCGGCGCAAACAGCACGCCGCGGGCTATCTCACGCCACTTGGGCGTGCGCCGCAACAGGAACTCGAGGTCCATGCTGAAGTGCTTGTACTCCTCGCCGACCGCGTCTGCCATCACCGCCTTGGCCTCTGGATCGCGCTCGACCGCCAGGCGCTGCTCATACCAGCCGATCGCCTCCGCCTCCTCGGTCAGCGACGCGCACAGTCGTGCGAAGGTGCGCGTCTGCTCGGGCAGCTCATCCGGCGGCTCGTGGTACTGGTCGAATCCCATCGATTCCTCCTGGGGATTGCGCGTCGCGCTCGGACGCCGCGCAACAGCCGGCGTTTCGTGCTGGCGATTGTATTGCTCGCCGCCGGCCGAGCTCAAACCGGCCGCGAGCGCGCTCGGGCGGATTCAGGCGGGCCGCGCGTGCCTGACGCGCGTGCGCCGCCGGCTCGTCGTCGCCGGCCCCGAGCGGCTCGTGCTGCGGGGCAGCGACCATCTACGCTTTGCTGCGAGATGCACGTGCGGTCCTATGCCCAGATCGAGCCGTTCGTCACGCTCGACGGCTCGCAGATTCGCGAGTGGGCCGGGAAAGTCGCGATGCCCGCCTGCAACCAGAGCCTCGCCGAGGCGACCGTCCCCGTCGGCGGCTCGACGACCGAGCACTATCACCGCGTCAGCGAGGAGCTGTATCTCGTCAGCGCAGGCCGCGGCCGGCTGCTGATCGATGGCGAGGAGCGCACGATCGGCGAGGGGGACTGCGCATTGGTCCCGCCTGGCGCGCGGCACAAGCTGTTCAACGCGGGCAGCGAGCCGCTGCGTGTGATCTGCGCCTGCTCGCCGGCCTACTCCGACGAGGACACCTGTCTCACCGAGTGAGCGCGGCCGTCGACTCGCCCGGCAATCCGCCGCAGCCGCTCGCGCTGCTCGACCGCTGGCTGTCTCAGGCGCGCGAGGCCGGCGTGCCGGCTGCGCGGTCGGTCGCTTTCGTCACTGTTGGCGCTGAAGGGCAGCCGACCGCGCGCACGGTCTCGCTCAAGCGCCTGGAGGATCGCGCGCTGGTGTTCACCTCCGCGCTGTGGACGCGCAAAGCTCGCGAGCTCGAGCACAACCCGCGCGTCGCCCTGCTCTTTCACTGGCCGAGCCTCGGACGCCAGGTGCATGTGGCCGGGGAAGCGCGGCTGGCCGAGCGCGCGCTCGCACAGGAGCTGTTCTCCGAGCGCGAGCTGTCGCATCAGCTGCAGACGATCGTCTCGCGCCAGGGCGAGCCGATCGACGACATCGCCCCGCTGCGCGTCCGCCGCGCGCACCTGCTCGAGGCGATGGAGGCGCCACCCGCCTGCCCTGCGGACTGGGGCGCGATACGCGTCCTC